>CAIQOO010000071.1 GCA_903873485.1 uncultured beta proteobacterium
GGCTGGGTGTAGGCCCCCAGCCGCAGGTTGTCTTCAATCGACAGCGGGCCAAACACCTGGCGGCCTTCCGGGCTTTGGCAAATGCCTCGGCGCATGCGCTTGTCGGCGCGCAGGGTGCTGATGTCTTCGCCGTCAAAGTGAATGCTGCCCGCGCTCATCGGCTGCACCCCCGACAGGGTGCGCAAAAAGGTGGTTTTGCCAGCGCCATTGGCACCAACCAGCGCCACCGTCTCGCCCCGGTGGACTTCCAGGCTGATGCCCTTGAGCGCCTTGATGCGGCCATAGCAGCTTTCCATGCCCTGCACCCGCAACAGCACATCGGCTTGCGCCAGCGCCGCCTTGACCGGCAAGTCGCCGGCACTGTGGGCACCCAGGCCAACCGACTCGGGGGCCAGGGAAACGATGCGGCGGTACAGTTCGCGGAACTCGGCCACTGCGGCATCGCCAAACAGCGGGTCGCTGCTGTTCAGAAAAGCCCGGTTGATTTCCAGCCAGTCGTCCTTGAACAGGGCTTTGCGGGCCATTGGCATGACCTGCTTTTCCTCGGTCAGGATATGGGCTTTCATGCCGGCGGTGTAGTCCCGCAAGTGCTGCGCCAGGCGGGCCACCGGCAGCACGCCGCTGCCAGCGGCATTCAGGCTGGCACGCAGGGCCGTCAGCCGGGCCAGACCGCCCCGGTGTTCGGCCTGCAGGCTGTCCAGCGTGTCGGCGGCATAAGGGTTGCGCAGCCGCAGCAGCCGAAACAGGTAGTCGTCTTCCTTCGGGTGGTGCGAGCGTTCGACAAATTGCTCGATGTAGTCCAGCACCGAGTTGAAAAAATCGGTCTCGATTGGCGCGCCGCCCTCCATCTCGCCGGCCAACTGGTCCACCGTGGTGGCCAGCCGCCACAGGTTGTTGTGGTCTTCGCTGATGATGCGCAATGCGTCCATGATGTTTGTTTGTTTCTTTCGGCCTAGGTTCAAGCGTGGGCGCCCAGATAGGCGGCGATCACATCCGGGTTGTTGCGCACTTCCAGGCAACTGCCTTCGGTCAGTTTTTTGCCGTAATCGAGCACCAGAATGCGATCCGACAGGTTCATCACCATTTTCATGTCGTGCTCGACCAGCACCACGGTCACTCCTGCATCGGCCATCTTGCGCACCAGCGCATCGACCTCGATGGTTTCCCTCGGGTTCAGGCCGGCGGCTGGCTCGTCGAGAAAGATCAGGCGCGGTTGCATCGCCAGGGCGCGGGCGATTTCAAGGCGTTTGAGCGCGCCATAGGGCATGGCATCGGCGCGGGCGTTGACAAAAGCTTCCAGCCCGACAAAGCGCATCAACTCGGTCGCCTCGCGGTGCAGTTCACGGTCGCGCTGTTTCAGGGCCGGCCAGCGCAGGCAGGCCTTGAACAGGTTGCGATCCAGCCGCAGATGGGCGCCGACCATGACGTTTTCGATGGCGCTCATGTTCAGGCAGATTTGCAAGTTCTGAAAAGTGCGTGCCACGCCGCGCCGCGCCAGCTCGTCGGGCGACTTGCCGACAATCGACTCGCCGTCAAGCAGAATGCTGCCGGCAGTCGGGCGGTAGATGCCGGTGATCAGGTTAAACAGGGTGGTTTTGCCGGCACCGTTGGGGCCAATCACCGCATAGACAATGCCGGGTTCAATGTTGAACGTGACGTTTTGCACCGCCTTGACACCGCCAAAGTGGATTGACAGGTCTTTGACTTCAAGCAGCGCCATGCTCATTGCCTTGGTCAAATCGGGCGGCCAGCGTCGGCACCAGGCCTTTGGGCAGAAAAATCATGCACAGCATCAGGATGGCGCCAAACACCACCGTCTCCCAACCCTCAAACGAGGCCAGCGCCTGCGGCAGCGCGGTCAGCAGCACGGCACCCAGCACCGAGCCATAAACCGAGGCCATGCCGCCAATCACCACCATGGTGACCAGCTCGATTGAATGAAAAAAGTCGGCCAGGTTGGGCGTGACAAAACCGACGTAATGGGCGGTGATGCTGCCCATAAAGCTGGCAAACACCGCAGACAGCACAAAAATCGCTACCTTGTAGCGCACCACATCGACCCCGACGACACGCGATGCCACCTCGGAGCCGTGCAGCGCCCGCAGCCCGCGGCCAAACGGCGAGTCAATCAGGTTGAGCGAGGCCCAGACCGAGAACGACAGCACGCCAGCGACGATCCAGTACCAGTGCCGGTCGCCCGAAATCTCGAAGCCAGCCAGGCTGAAAGCGGGCACCGGCATGCCGTCCGGGCCACCGGTCCAGGCGGCTTCGTTGCGCAGCACAATGTTGATGATGATGCCCAGGCCCAGGGTGGCCATCGCCAGGTAATTGCCCTTGAGCTTGAAAATCGGCCGCGCCACAATGGCTGCCAGCAAACCGGCGGTCAAGCAGCCGACCACCATGGCCAGCAGCGGATGCCAGCCAAAATGGGTCGGCAGCACCGCCGTGGCATAGGCTCCGATGCCGAGAAAACCAGCGTGGCCCAGGCTGATCTGGCCAGCAAAACCAATCAGCAGGTTCAGCCCCAGCACGATCACCGCATTGATCGCCATGCGAATCGCCAGATCGACATAAAAGCTGTTGGGCAGCACAAACGGCAGCAGCAGCAGCACCGCCATGATCAGGTACAGGCCAATGAACGGGTTCTTTGTCATGCTCAAACCCGCTCGGTGGATTTGCCGCCAAACAGGCCGCGCGGCATAAAGAACAAGATCAGCAGGATCAGCACAAAGGGCATCGCATCCTTGTACGACGATGAAATATAGCCGGCACCCATCGCCTCCAGAATGCCGACCAGCAGGCCGCCGACCACCGCGCCCAGGCCGTGGCCCAAACCGCCAACCACGGCGGCGACAAAACCTTTCAAGCCGAGCATGATGCCCACGTCATACGAGGTCAGGGTGATTGGTGTCACCAGAATGCCGCCCACAGCGCCCAGCGCGGCCGACATGGCAAAGCTCAAAAACAGCACCCAGTCGGTGTTGATGCCGACCAGCTCGGCTGCCACCCGGTTGCAAGAGGTAGCCAGCATTGCCTTGCCGTGGCGCGTGCGGTTAAAGAAATACCACAGCAGGGCTACCACAATCGCCGTGACCCCCAGCACCCACAGGCTTTGCGGCATCAGCGTGGCACCGAGTATTTGCAGCGGCTCATCGCCGGAAAAGGCCGGCAGGCTGAAGGTGCCCTTGCCCAGCCAGACCTGCACCAGGCCGCGAATCACCAGCGAAGCACCAATGGTGATGATGATCAGCGTGACCGATTCAGCCCCCTTGACCGGCTCAACGCCCAACTTTTCCAGCACCACGCCGACGATCGCCGGCAGCACAATCGCCAGCACCAGCGCGACTGGCAGCGCCATGCCGCCCTGGGTGAAATACACCGCCAGCATGCCGCCGAGCATGATGAATTCACCCTGGGCAAAATTGATGACATTGCTGGCGTTGTAAATCAGCGTAAAGCCCAAAGCCGCCAGCGCGTAGGTGGCACCAACGGTGATGCCGGAGAATAGAAATTGCAAAAACTCAGCCAGCATCAGGCGCTCCTGCGGGTAAATTTAAAATACCCTGAGCGGGTTCGGCACTTCAGCATGGCGGGTCTTTCGGTGGTCTTAGCCTGATCATTTTCGCTTGGTAATTTGTCGGGCAAAGTTCCGAAATACGGAATTGATTCTGTCAATCCATATTTTCAAATATTTTTCCTCATGCTGCAGTCGCCACCTAGCGTCAGATGGCGACGCAATCTTTGCTCTATCGCAACACGGCGTTAACACAAGCGCGCTCAAATGGTGCTCAGGGTTGCAGGCAATGCCAGCAGCCCATGTCAGTTCAACCACCGGAGTTCCATCATGAAAACATTGACCCTCTTTAAATCCCTGGCCATCGCCACCTCGCTGGCCGGTGCCCTGTCTGCGTCGGCATGGGCACAAAGTGCCCCGGCAGCGGCCCCCGGCATCGGCGCGGGCAACGCTGGCGGCCAGATGGGGCCAGGCGCGGGCGGCATGCGTGGCATGCGTTTTGGCCAGAACAACACCCCCGGCTGGACCTTGATGACAACCCAGGAGCGCACCGAACATCAAGCCAAAATGCGCGCCGTCAAGACCTATGATGAGTGCAAACTGCTGCAAGCCGAGCAACATGCGGCGATGCAAGCCCGTGCCAAAGAAAAAGGAGTCACCCTCAATACACCCCGGCAAAATGGCTGTGACAACATGAAGGTACGCGGGTTTATCAAATAGCATGTTCTGGCATTCTTTCAGTACCCAGGTCAGGCGCGCTGCGGCAGATCTGGCATCTGGCCCCCAATGATCGATGCGCGGCAGCACCCCATCTCACATGCCGTGCTGCAGTCGCAGGCGGCGCACCTTGTCCAGGCTGACCCGAACATGGACGGTGTTGCTGGCCACTGGCAGCCGCACTGCGTATTGGGGTGTCGCGGCATCGCCGGTGTCGTGATACAGGTATTGGCTCAGCGGCATGCCGCTGCTGGCCATGATGCTGGCGACATGGGGCGCGTTGGCCCGCAGGCCGCGCTTGATGACCACCGCCGTTTCACCATTGGCCAGTTGCACATAGCTGCCGGGCGGATAAAAGCCCAGCACCGCCGCCATGGCCGGGCGCAGCAGCGCGGTGCCGGGGTTGTTGTCTTGCATCAACAATTTGGCCGCGCCCAGGGGCAGCATGGCGGGTCGGCTGATGCGCGGCGCCATTTTGGCAATCAGGCTGTCGGCCAGATTGAGCAAGCGCAGGTGGGTCAGCTCTTGGCTGGCCAGCCGGGCCGCCTCCGGCGCATGATGCCAGTGGACGATATTGAGCAGTTCTGCGTCGTGCAGGCCATAGCCGCGCAGAATGTCGGTGCTGGTCGGCGGGTGCGCCACGATGATCTGGCGCTGTGCCGGATCAGGTGGCTGGTGCTGGCGCGCCAGGCTGTCTTGCGGGCGCGCCATGCCGATGTTCATCACCAGGGCCGCTCGCAGCAGCAGCGCCGGGCTGCCTTCGGGCTGCGCGAGCTTGGCGGCGGTCAGTGCGCACACCACACCGGCCAGCAAGGCATGGGTGGCGCAGTAGCCCAGGTTCAGATCGGGCAGGGCCTGAAACAGCACAAACAGCGCTTCGTCGGGGTCGCGCTGCAGCAGCAGCAGGGCTTTTTCCTCAATCCCCTGCAGGCGCGGCAGCGGGGTGGCCGCCTTCGCACCCTGGTACAGCAAACTGCGCAAAATCTCCTGCAAATCAAGCCAACTGCCAGCCACATCGCGCCCTTCGAGGTAGTCAACATCGAGAATTTCCCACGGCATCGGTGCGCGTGAAATCGCGGTCATGGCGACATCGTCGGCCAGCATCTGGCGCATGCTGCGCTGCAGGCTTTTTTGCCAGGCATCGGCATCGGCTGTGGTGGTGCAGGCATGGTGCGTGGCCAGCATCTCGCGCTGCGCTTCGGATTGCAAAATTTGCCCGCGCCGCAGCAACAGCCGGCCATCGGGGGTCCAGAGATCGACTGGCAGCGGCTTGCCAAGCTGCACCCGGCTCAGGGGAACCGGCACATAGACCAGCATCAGTCGGCCTCCACCGGCACACGCTGTGCCAGCGCGCACAGCAGTTCATAGCCCAAGGTGCCCGCCGCCTGCGCGACTTCATCAACCGCCAGCACTTCGCCATTGCTGGCGCGCCCCCACAGCGTGACCTCGCTGCCAAACCCCACCGGCACGCCGGCCTGTGCCAGCGGCGTCAGGTCCACCGCGATCATGTCCATGCTGACACGCCCGAGCGTGCGGGTGCGCCGGCCGGCCACCAGCACCGGCGTGCCGGTTGGGCAGACGCGCGGATAGCCATCGGCATAGCCGCAGGCTACCACCCCCACCAGAGTCGGCTTGTCTGCCACAAATGCAGAGCCATATCCGACGCTGGCCCCCGTGCCGACTGCCTGGGTAGCTATTATTCTTGATGCAAGCGTCATGCTCGGCTGCAACCCCCATTCGGCGCTGCTGTGCTGCGGAAAGTCGGGCGCGCTGCCATACAGCAAAATTCCCGGGCGGGTCCAGTCGCTGGTGGCCAGCGCCCCCGACTCAATCGGCGCCCCGGCACCCAGCCGCAAGGTGGCAGCACTGTTGCTTAATGATCGCTCGCCCGGCAAGTCGCGCGTGACCTGGTCAAACACCGCGAGCTGATGCGAGACGCCGCGCGCGCCATCGGCATCGCTAAAGTGCGTCATCAGCGATATTTCATCAACCTGCGGCAGCGCATTCAGGCGGGTCCAGGCGGCGCGGTAACGCTCGGGGGTAAAACCCAGCCGGTTCATGCCGGAGTTCATTTTCAGGAAAACCCGGTGCGCCATATTGGTTTTGTGCGCCGCCAGCATGTCGATCTGCTCATCACAATGCACCGTATGCCACAGGTCCAGGCGCGAACACAGTTCCAGGTCGCGCGGCTCAAAGACACCTTCGAGCAGCAAGATCGGGCCACGCCAGCCCAGCCGCCGCAGGCGCTGGGCTTCATCAAGGTCAAGCAGGGCAAAGCCGTCGGCGCTGCGCAGGCCCTCAAAAACCCGCTCGATGCCGTGCCCATAGGCGTTGGCCTTGACCACCGCCCAGGTTTTGGCATCCGGCATGGCCCGGCGCGCACAGTCCAGGTTGTGTCGCAGTGCGGCAATATGAATGGTGGCAAGAATTGGACGTGGCATAAAGGTATTGGGACAAAGCGGTGGGGGCAATTTTGACACCGCCAGCCATGCTATAACCCCCACCACGTCTGGAGACACATCACATAACCCGGCACCTCACAGGGTGAGGCAAATCAGTCCTACATGAAACGCGGTTTTTTTACCATCATGGCAGCGCAGTTTTTCAGCTCGCTGGCCGATAACGCCCTGTTTGTGGCGGCCGTGCAATTGCTGCGCAGCAGCCATGCCCCGCAGTGGCAACAGGCTGCGCTGGTGCCGATGTTTGCCCTGTTTTATGTGGTGCTGGCGCCTTTTGTCGGCGCGCTGGCCGACTCGATGCCCAAAGGGCGGGTCATGCTAATGAGCAATTTCATCAAGGTTTCAGGCTGCCTGTTCATGCTGTTTGGCACCCATCCGCTGCTGGCTTATGCAGTGGTGGGCCTGGGTGCTGCGGCCTATTCGCCGGCCAAATACGGCATCCTCACCGAGCTGCTGCCAGCCTCGCAACTGGTCAAGGCCAACGGCTGGATTGAAGGGCTGACGATTGGCTCGATCATTTTGGGCGTGCTGCTGGGCGGGCAACTGGTGAGTCAGCATGTGGCACGGCATTTGCTGGCAATTGACTTTCCGCTGATCAACACCGGCATCAACAATGCGCCCGAGGCGGCGATTTCGGTGCTGATTTTTGTCTATCTGCTGGCCGCCTGGTTCAACACCCATATTCCGCTGACCGGGGTGCTGATGCGGCCATTGCCAAAAAACATGGTCACGCTGCTGCCCGACTTCTGGACTTGCAATGTCCGGCTGTGGCGCGACCGGCTCGGGCAGATTTCGCTGGCCGCCACCACGCTGATCTGGGGTGTGGCGGGCAATTTGCGCTTTATCGTGCTGGCCTGGGCGGCCGCCGCGCTGGGCTACAGCGTGACGCAGGCCTCGGCCTTGCAGGGGGTGGTGGCGATTGGCATGGCGCTGGGCGCCGTGCTGGCATCAATGCGCATGCGCCTGGAAGACGGCCCGCGCGTGATCACGCTGGGCATTGGCATGGGGCTGCTGATCATTTTGCTGATTTTCATTGACAACGTCTGGGTGGCCGCGCCGTTTTTGATCCTGCTTGGTGCCCTGGGCGGCTTTCTGGTGGTGCCGATGAATGCCTTGTTGCAGCACCGGGGGCATAACCTGATGGGGGCTGGCCGATCGATTGCGGTGCAAAACTTCAACGAGCAGGCCTGCATTTTGGTGCTGGGCGCGCTCTACAGCCTGTCCACCGGTCTGGGTCTGCCGACTTTTGCCGCCATCACCCTGTTTGGCCTGGTGATTGCCGGCTTCATGCTGGTGATCAAGCACTGGCATGCCCGCAATTGCCGCGAGCATGGCACCGAAGTGGATCGCCTGCTGGCCATCGCCCGCAACGACAAGGCGCACGGCTGAACCCGTGTTGGCTGCAAGGCAATGCCTGATCGCGTACATTGAAGACACAACCGCTCGGGGTTTCAAGATTCACCAAAAAGAGGCATGCCATGACCACCGTTTATGACTTTGAGGCGCTGTCGATTGACGGCACCAAAGTGGCGCTGAAAGAATTCGAGGGCAAAGCCCTGTTGATCGTCAACACCGCCAGCGCCTGCGGCTTCACGCCGCAGTTCGCCGGCCTTGAAAAATTGCACCAGACCTACGGCGCGCAGGGGCTGGTGGTGCTGGGTTTTCCGTGCAACCAGTTTGGCGCACAGGATTCGGGCAGCAACGACGAGATTGCCAGTTTTTGTCAGCGCAACTATGGCGTGACTTTTCAGATGATGCGCAAGACCGATGTCAATGGCGAGCAGGCGCACCCGTTGTACCAGTGGCTCTGTGCAGAGGCGCCCGGCCTGCTTGGCAGCAAATCAATCAAATGGAATTTCACCAAGTTTCTGGTCGGCAAAAACGGTGCCGTGCTCAAACGCTACGCCCCCACCGATACGCCTGCGAGCCTGGCCCAGGACATTGAGGCAGCGCTGGCGGCCTGAGCTGCTGCCATCTGCAAAGGCCCTTCGACCCTTCGGCCAAGCTCAGGACAGGCCAAGCTCAGGACGAACGGTTTCATTATTCGGGGTGACCGACAACCATGCAAGTTATCGCGGCACCGACCGCAGCCGCTTTGCTGCCTCGCGCAGGCCCGCTGCGGTGGCCTCCCAGCCCAGGCAGGCATCGGTGATCGACACGCCATAGCGCAAGTCTTTTGGATCGCCAAGTTTCTGCTGGCCCTCAAACAGGTTGGATTCGAGCATCACCCCCTTGATGGCGTGGCAGCCATCCATCACCTGGCCCACCACATCGCGCAGCACCAGGATTTGCAGCGCATGATTCTTGCGCGAGTTGGCATGGCTGCAATCGACCACCATGTTGGCCGGCAGTCTGGCTGCCAGCAGCGCTGCCTCGGCTTGCGCCACCGACACCGAGTCATAGTTGGGCACATTGCCGCCGCGCAAGATCAAATGCCCATAGGCATTGCCCCGGGTTTGTGTCAAGGCCACCTGACCCTCGCCGTTGATGCCTAAAAAGGCATGCGGCTGGGCGGCCGACAACATCGCGTTGAGCGCCACATCCAGATTGCCATCGGTGCCGTTTTTAAAGCCCACCGGGCTTGACAGGCCGCTGGCCAGTTCCCGGTGGGTCTGGCTTTCGGTGGTGCGCGCACCAATCGCGCTCCAGGCAATCAGGTCGCCGAGGTATTGCGGCGTGATCGGGTCAAGTGCCTCGGTGCCACAAGGCATGCCCATGTCGTTCAGATCGACCAGCAGCCTGCGGGCGATGTGCAGGCCCTCTTCAACACAAAACGAGTCGTCCATATACGGGTCGTTGATCAGGCCTTTCCAGCCGACGGTGGTGCGGGGTTTTTCAAAATAGACGCGCATCACGGTGAACAACTGGTCTTGCAGTTCGTCAGCCAGCGCCTTGAGGCGCCCGGCGTACTCCAGCGCCGCTGCCGTGTCGTGAATCGAACACGGCCCCACCACCACCAGCAGGCGCGCATCAGTGCCCTTGAGGATGTTGGCCACTGCGGCGCGGGCGGCACTGACGGTCTGGGTGGCGCGGTCGCTGGCCGGCACGGCATCGTGCAGCTCGGAAGGTGGCAGCAAGGTGTGCTGCGACAGCACGTTCAGGTTTTCCAGGGCATTCGGGAAGGTCATGGTCATTCAACAATAAATAAGGCTCCAGCCCTTATTCTATATGCGCTACTAGCTATTATTATAATAGCTGCATGATTACCGAACATGGCCCGCCAGCCAGGCGGGTGCCACGGTCAGTGTTGCGTCAAACTTATGCTCGACCCCGCCGTACAAGCCGACGACGCGCTGGACATAGGCGCGGGTTTCAGGAAATGGCGGCACACCCTGGTACTGGTCCACCCGTCCCTCGCCGGCGTTGTAGGCGGCCAGCACATAGGGCAGATGGCCCCGGTAATACGACAGCAGCCAGCGCAGATAGCGTATGCCGCCGCGCATGTTTTGGGTGGCGTCAAAAGCATTGCGCACATTGAAGCGCTCGGCGGTGTCGGCAATGAGCTGCATCAGTCCGGTGGCGGCTTTGGGCGACTGCACCTCGGTCTGAAAATTGGACTCTGCCGCAATCACCGACAGCACCAGCTTCGGGTCGAGTGCATACCAGGTGCTCAAGGTGGTGGCCACCGGCACAATCCAGCGTCGGCTGGCCGGCAGTTTCAGCAAATATTGGTCAATGCCCGGGCTGCTGTTGCCGCCGAGCTTCAAGTCAATGCCATTGAAGAGCGGCGGGGTGATCGCCGCTTTTTCAGGGTCTTGCTCCAAGCGGGCGCAGGCTGGCAGTTCGGTCGAGCCAAGTTCGATGGTGTCGAGCATCTGCTGGGCCTGCGCGTGGCCCAGACCGGCGGCAACTGAAAACAGCGCGGCGGCAAAAGTGCGGCTGGCTGGCACACCCTGGCCAAAGGCGTACAGCATGCCCAGCCGGTACTGGCCCTCGGCACTGCCCCAGCGTGCGGCCTGGCAGTACAACCCGGCAGCGCGCCAGGCGGCATCGGGTGTGGCGGGGGCAGACTCGATGTCGCTGGCTTGCTGCAACACCGCGCGCACGGCAGGCGGGGCATCGTCGAGCACCGCGCGGCTGGTCTGAGCCAGCACCGGCTGGGCCACTGCCGACAGACAACATAAGGAATAAAAAAAGGCTGCAGCCCTTATCCATTGAGCGTTGCGTGCTATAAAAATAGCGTCACCAACAGAGCGGGTTGGCGAGTTGAGGCGGCGAAAGTTTGCCAAGTACATGAGTTGACCCGATGTGTGATTCTGAATGCGAAACCGGGTGGATTTTCGCTGGCCCTGCGCTATTTTTGGGCGGGAGTATCATCCAAAGCCATCCAAAGCCATCCAAAACAAGCAAGCTTTATCAAAGACCTTATGCCTGGCCGACTACTTCTCGCACTGCTGATTCTGCTCGGCCATTTTGGCCTGGTCAGCGCAGCCACTCCAGACTGTTCGCGCAGTTTCACTCTGGCACTGCATGATCATGGCTTGCTCTACTCGGCCGACACCGATAGCGGGATTGACAAGGATGTGGCGGACGAACTGATCCGCCGCAGCGGCTGCAAGGTGACGGTGAGCCTGATGCCGCGTGCACGCATCTGGCAACTCATCGAGTCGGGTGCGCTTGATTTCAGCCTGTCTGGCATCAGCAACCCCGAGCGCGACAAGTTTGCCGCTTTTGCCTGGTACTTCAGCAACAAATACTACCTGCTGGTGCGCAACGATGCAGGTGTGCGCAATCTGCCTGATTTCGAGAAAAACGACACGCTGCAACTGGGGGTGATTCGCAGCTTCCGGTACAGCGCATCGGCCAACCGCCTGGTGGACACCCTGCAGCAGGCCAACCGCGTCAGTCAGGCCGGCGGGCTGGCACCGCTGTATCAGACGCTGATGCGTGGCCAGATTCAAGGCATGATCATCGAACCCTTTGACTTCCCGGCACTCGAAGAAAAAAAGATTCGCGAACTGGCCACGATTGTCGAATTCAACGACCCATCGGTGCCGCATGGACTGATCATGTCCAGAAAAGCACTCTCTGGCGAGCAGCAGGAGCAATGGCGTGCCATCGTCAATCGCATGCGTGCTGATGGCACCATGCGTCGCATCTTTGAGAAGTATTTCAAACCCGAACTGGCAGCCGCCCTGGTGAATTTCTGATTCTCGACCAGCCGACATGCTCCGCACCCGCTTCCACCATGCAGCAACCCACTTTCTCCTGATTCTGCTGCCGTGGCTGGTTCTGACGGTGACGCTCGGTGTCACCTGGTTTGCCTGGGAGCATGAGCGCCAAACCACCCGCCAGGCCCTGCGGTCCCAGTTTGATTTTGCCCTGCGTGAAACGGTCAGCCGCGTTGAACAACGCGTCCAGGGCTATGAGCAAATGCTGCGCGGGGTGCAGTCGCTATTTGCCACAACCTCCCTGAAAAATCGTGCAGCGCTGCACGACTATGTAGAGGCGCTGCAGCTCGATGCCAACTTCTCCGGCATTCAGGCCATTGGGGTGGTGGCATGGGTTGCTGCGCCAGGCAAACCTGCGCATCTGGCCGCCATGCGCACGGCTGGTTTTCCGGACTACGCGATTGAACCCGACGGGCAGCGTGCGGTTTATGCTCCGATCATCCAGCGCGAGCCTTATGTGGGTCGCAATCGTGCGCCGCCGGGCAGTGACATCTGGCTTGATCCGGTGCGTCGGCTCGCCCTTGAGAAGGCCCGCGATTCGGGTATGGCCGCAATTTCCGGCAAATTGCAGTTAAAGGTGGATACCCAACCCGATGCGCCGCCCGGTTTCATCCTGTATTTGCCGATTTATGCCCAAGGCCAGGCGCACGACAGCGTGGCGCAGCGCCGTGCCCGGTTGATCGGCTGGGTCTATGCGTCCTTCCACATGAGCGACTTCATGGCCAGTTTGTATGGAACCCAGCCGCCCGGGCTGACCCTTGCCATGCATGACGGCACCGACACCACCGCTGATTCCTTGCTGTACCGCACCGGCGGTCTCGCCGCCATCGGGCAGGCAGCGAGACCGGTCGCCATCAGCGCCAACGAATACATGGTCGTGGCAGGCCACGACTGGACCCTGTCCATGAGCACGCAAGAGGCTTTTGAGGAACGCTATGGCCGCAGCATGGCGACAGTGACGGCGTTGGCCGGTGCCGTCTTGAGCCTGTTGCTGGCGCTGTTGACCTGGCTGATGGTCAACGGACGGGAGCGGGCGTTGCGCCTGGCCGCCGTCATGACGAAAGAATTGCGCGCCAGCGAACAGCGCTTTGATCTGGCGGTTAACGGTGCCCAAGAGGGTATCTGGGATATCGATTTGCAAAGCGGCGAGCGCTACCACTCGCCACGCATGGCGCAAATGCTCGGTTACACCGAGGCTGACCTGCCGGCCACCCGCGCGGCCTGGAATGCCATCACCGACCCGGATGATCTGGCGCACTTTGACGCAGAGATGGCGCAACATTTCAAAGACCCGTGCCATGCGTTTGATGTGCTGCTGCGGCTGCGTCACCAGGACGGGAGCTGGCGCTGGATGCAAAGTCGTGGCACGGCTTCGCGGGATGCAGAAGGGCGGGCGCTGCGTTTCAGCGGCACCCTGCTGGATGTGACCGAGCGCAAACAACTCGAAGACGAGGTGCAGCAACTGGCGTTTTATGACCCCTTGACCCAATTGCCCAATCGCCGGCTGTTCCATGACCGGCTGAGCCAGACACTGGCGCGGGCCAGTCGTGCGCAATCGCGCCTGGCCTTGATGTTCATTGATCTGGACAAATTCAAGCCGATCAATGACCAGTACGGGCATGAAACCGGTGACGCAGTGCTGCAGTTGGTGGCGCGGCGCATTGAGGGTTGTCTGCGTGCCTCCGACACAGCGGCACGCGTCGGCGGTGACGAATTCCTGGCGTTGTTGTCCGACATCCAGAGCAGCGCTGACGTACTGGCCGTGGCCGAGAAAATCCGCCTTGAGCTGGCGCGTCCTTTTGTGGCCCCATGCCAGTTGTCGCTGCGGGTCTCGTCGAGCATCGGCATCGCCATCTACCCGGATCACGCCAGCACCGCGCAAGAGCTGATGCGTTTGGGCGATCAGGCCATGTACCAGGCCAAGAAGTCGGGTGGCAATGCCGTGCTGTTGCATGCCGTGAGCGGCCAGCCGGACGATCTGGGCGATCTGGACAAATCAGGGGATTGATGCGATCAATGTCACTGACCATCGGAAAGCGGCGCAAATCGGATAGCGAAGATGCACAATGATCATCCATTTGTCGTTGCGTTAAAACACCCATAAAACCTATGAGTCTCAGTGGTCACTTCTCTTGTGCACTTGCAATTGGCGATGAGTTGGCCATGTTCCGCGCCATGCTCGATCATCTGCCGGTGGGCATCGCCGTTTTTGACCGGGAATTCCGTTTATCAATGGTCAACCGTCTGGCAATTGACATGCTTGATTTTCCGGTCAGCATGTTTGAAGCCGATTTGCCGACACTGCAGGACTTGACACTTTACAACGCACGGCGCGGCGAGTATGGCCCGGGCGACCCGTACCAGCAAACCCTTGAACGCATGGCTTTGGCGCGCAAAGGAAGCCCGCACCGTTTTCACCGCACCCGTCCCAATGGCCGGGTGATAGAAATCATTGGCAGCGCCCTGCCCCTAGGTGGCTTCATCAGCATTTACACCGATATCACCGACAGCAAGCAGATTGAGACCACCTTGCGTAACCAAACGCTGTATCTCAATAGTGTGCTGGATCACT
The DNA here is from genome assembly GCA_903873485.1 of uncultured beta proteobacterium. Taxonomy (GTDB): domain Bacteria; phylum Pseudomonadota; class Gammaproteobacteria; order Burkholderiales; family Burkholderiaceae_C; genus Rhodoferax. The sequence goes on from CAIQOO010000071.1 coordinate 14,434, forward strand.
TGCCGCAAGGCATCACGGTGTTTGACGCGCAACTCAAACTCAAATGCTGGAATTCGACGGTGCTCAATGTTCTCAATTTACCGCCCGAAGGTGTTTACCAGGATGTGCCTTTTGCGGATCTGATCATGTACCCGGCGCTGCGTGGCGAATATGGGCCTGGTGATCCGGCAGAACTGGTCGAACAAAGGCGTGTCATGGCGCTGAAATTTCAGGCGCACCGCTTTGAGCGTGTTCGGCCCAATGGACGCACCCATCTGGTAGAGGGCCGACCGATGCTGCAAGACGGCCAGACAGTGGGTTTCGTCACCAGCTATACCGACATCACCGAAAACAAAAAACATGAATCTGCTCTGGCTGAAAAAACCGAGCTGCTGCAAACCCTGATCGACAACCTGCCCAGCGGGATCAGCGTCTATGACAAGCATCAAAAATTGGTGCTGATGAACGAGCAGGCAGAACGTCTGCTGGGTTTGCCCCACGAGATGCTGGTGCAAACCCCGGATTTTTTTGATCAAACCCGCTGGAATGCAGAGCGCGGAGAATTCGGTGATGTCGATGTCGAGCAGTACATTTCGGATTTGCGCGCCAGGATCGAGAATTTGGTGCCTTACCGGTCAGAGCTGTTGCGTGCCAATGGCAAGGTAATTGACATTCGTCGCGCCCCCATGCCACATGGCGGATTTGTCTCGGTTTACACCGACATCACCGAACAAAAAAACATCGAGCGGGAACTGCGCCAGCAAAGAGAGGTGTTTCAGACACTGGTGGACAACATTCCAGGCGGTGTGACGCTTTTTGGCCCAGACCGGCGGTTGCTTGTCTGCAACGAGGAATTCGCGCGTCTGCTTGAGTTCCCCCCTGAGTTGTTCGAGGGCCAGCCGACCCTGGAGCGTTTTTTCCGATTCAATGCCGAACGTGGCGAATACGGTCATGGTGACACGGAAGCGCAGGTTCAACACCTGCTGGCTCTGGCGCAGCGAGGCCAAGCCCACCTGTTCAAACGCACCCGTCCCAACGGCACCATTCTCGAAGTACGCGGGCTGCCGATTGCCGATGGCAGCTTTGTCACGATCTACACCGATGTCACCGAACAGCAACAGGCGGTGGATGCCATCGAGCGCCTGGCCCACCACGATGCCCTGACCGGCCTGTCCAACCGCTATACGCTTGAAGCCCGGCTCGATCAGTTGGTAGCCGATGCCAAAAGACACGACCGGTGTCTGGCCGTGATGTTCCTCGACATGGACAACTTCAAGGCCATCAATGACACGCTGGGGCATAGCGTGGGTGACTTGTTTCTGTGCAAAGTTGCCCAACGGCTGAGCGAAACCATGCGCGACAACGACATCGTGGCACGGCTGGGCGGTGATGAATTTGTCGTCGTGCTGGCCGATATCGTCGATGCCCAGGATGCCGCAGTCATTGCCTCCAAGATCATTGACAGGCTGTCCCAGCCCGCCTTGTTAGGCAGTCATTCGCTACGCGCTTCCGTTTCGATCGGCATTTGTTTTTACCCGCAAGACGGTCAGGATCGCGGCACCCTGATGCAAAGCGCAGACATTGCCATGTACCACGCAAAAAATGCGGGCAAAGGTGTCTTCCATTTTTTCAACCAGGCCATGATGACTGCCGCCGCGCAGCGCCTCGAACTCGAACGCGATCTGCGCTTGGCGCTGGCCGAGCAGCAGTTTGTGCTGCACTACCAGCCACAGGTGGATACGACGGGTCGGCATGCAACCGGTGTGGAAGCCTTGATTCGCTGGCAGAAACCCTCTGGTGTGCTGGTTCCCCCCAATGATTTCATCGGATTGGCAGAAGAGCTTGGCCTGATTAACGAAATTGGTGACTGGGCGCTGCGTACCGCCTGCCACACCATGATGCGCTGGCGCCAGGGCGGTCTGGTCAATTTGACCATGGCCGTCAATCTGAGTGCGGTTCAGTTGCGCAACGCCCATCTGCCGCAAAGCATTGCGGCGGCTTTGCATGACAGTGGCCTGCCGAGCCATATTTTGTCGCTTGAAATCACCGAATCTGTGGCCATGCAGGATCCACAGGCATCGATTGAACGGCTCGGGCTGATCCGTGCCCTGGGTGTTCGCCTGGCGATAGACGACTTTGGCACCGGCTATTCCTCGCTGGCCTACCTCAAGCGTTTGCCAGTGGACTATCTCAAGCTTGACCGCGCCTTTGTGCAAGACCTGGAAAATGACAGCAACGACGCAGCCATTTGTGCTGCCACCATCGGACTGGCGCATAACCTGGGCTTTGCCGTCATCGCCGAGGGGGTTGAAACAGCGGGTCAGTGCCAATACCTTGCCAGCCAGGGTTGCGATGTCTTTCAAGGCTATTACTTCAGCCGCCCGCTGCCTGAAGCCGCCGCCTATGCGTGGCTGGCTGCACACGCTGGCTATCCAGGCTAGCAAAAGCATCGGCCTAGCGAGCATTGCCAAATCGATCAGTTTCATGTTTGGCTCCGCTTGGCCGAGGCTAGCGGCTTCGCCAGTCAAGCGCTTATCGTCCGAAACTGCCAACTGTCGCGGCTTGCTGCAGTTCGTCGCATGGCGCGTGCAAGCGGCAGCCGGCTTGCCTACAGTGGATGCCAACGCCAGCCCCGGCTTGCGCCAAACCAGCCGACAACCCTTTTGAAACTGGAACACCATGAGCACCTTGACATCCAACCGCGCCCGACTGACCGCCATCCTGACCAGTCTGACCATCAACCTGGCTTTGCTGCTGGCCATCGGCAGCGGTTTTGCCGCGCCACCCGCCCGGCACCTGACGCTGGTGCAGTTGCCCGGCGTGCTGGTGACCGGCAAACGACTGCCCGCCACGGCAAGCACCGTCACCGCCGCCAGCGCGAACACCGCAGCGGCGATGTCGGCCGGCACTAAACTCTGAAGCCATGAATGCCACGCCACCCGTCGCACCCCCGCCTGACCGGCTGGCCTGGCCCAGGCGCCTGAATGCCACGCTGAGCGCCTGGGCGGCAACGCTGAGCTGGTGGCGCATGATTTTGCTCGGCCTGATTGCACTGATTGCCGGCTCGTGGATATCCGAGAGCCTGCAGCTTTCGCATCACGTCACCCGCCAGGTGGTCAAGTCCAGGGTCGTCAAGCCAGGTGATGCCAGCGGCGGCACCGACAAACCGTGCAAGGACAAAAGAATTGTCATTGGTGGCCAGCAAGCCATTGTGATCACCGAAGCCGGCTGCAAACCGGCGACACCCGCCTCTGGCAGCAAAGAGCCGCTCATCAAGATCGAGGTTCCCCCGGCTATCGGCCCCGAGGCCGGCAGCGGCGACGACACCGAGGAAAAAACCAGCGTGATCCGCACCCCCATCCGCGAGCTGATTGGCCAGCTTGATCCGCAACAGTTCTGGCAAATCCACCGCGCCAGCATCGTCAACCTCAGCGCCGTGGCCGCCGTGCAGCGCGACGACAGCGGTCGCCAGCATGTCACCTTCAAGCAGCACCCCGAGGTGCTGGAGGTCAGCCGCAGTTTCAGCCATCTGTTTCGGGCCGCGTGAGCGGTCTTCGCAGTGGTCCGGTCGCCACTGCGTCCTGATGCAAGAGTGGCTCATTTAAGCTATTGAACTTATAGCTGTCAGCGCAAGCGCAGCAAGCGCTAGAGGGCAAAATGGTTCAAAACGCCAATGCCGCAGCCGTCAAAGTCACGGACGTTGCGGGTCACCCCTGTCAGGGCATGAATCTGGGCGGTAGCCGCGATCAGCATGTCGGCCTGGGTGCGAACGATCCTGTTTTTTTGACGGAACGAACGGCTAGCCCAGGCCGGCAAATCAGGCGGGTCTGGTCGCTGCCGCATCAGCCCGGTGGCACACCCGAATGCAGGCCCAGACGCTGCGCCAGCACCAGCGCCGCCATGCCCGTGCCACTCAGGCCCAGCATCAACCACAGGCCGTGGCTGTAGCCCGCCTGGGGCGACCACATCAGGCCCAGCAACAAGGGGGCACCGGCACGCGCCAGCTCAAGGTGATGATGGCGCGCCGAAAGTCGTGGGCAAAACGGCGCGTCACCACGGCAAAGGCTGGTGAATACAGCACCGCAGCCATGGTCAGGCCCAGCATCACCCATGCCGCATACAGTGCCCATAGCCGCGTCACTTGGCTGAGCCAGGCCCGGCCCAGACCCGCCAGCACGGAGCCTGCCGTCATCACCCGTCGCTCATGGCCTCGGTCAATCCAGCGCCCCACCGGGTAGGCTGCCAGCCCCTCGGCCAGCAGCGCCAGGCTAAACGCCAGTGATACCTGTGCCCGGCTCAGGCCAAGCGCTCGCTCCAGCGCAAACAGGTAAAAAATGCTGCCCCAACTGATGAGTTGCCCCAGCGACAGCCAGACCACCAGGCGCGTATTGCCGGACCGGCTTTGCGGCATGGCGTTAGCCGTGGCGGTCCAAGCGCCGGCTTGACTGCAAAAACCCCGTTCATGGCGGGGTGGCCAAGCTGGCGCATGCCGCGCCGCCGGTGCCGCGGACTTTGATGGTTAACGGTTGATGTTCCGCCAGGCGTGACCAGACTTCGGGCGGCAGATCGCAGGTCCAGTTCTTGCCCTGAGCCGACTGCAGCTTGACTTGATAGTTTTCACGCCGCATGCCAAGCCGTTCGGCACCCAGGCTGTTGCCACCCGCCAAGTTGCGGCCCAGCACCGGGGCAGGCCAGGTCGGCGCCAAACTGGCCCCGCCGGTCAACTGATCGGTTCGCGTGACTTGCCAGCGGTTGATGCGATAACTGCATTTGTCATCGAACACCGGTTCATCGCGGTAACGGGTGCTGCATTCACGCCGCTTGGTGAAGCTGCCATCGCCAACATCCGAGCGCAGCTCAACACAGTCCTGCCCGGCCTCGACCTGGCGGGTGCCCCGCTGTTCACGGCTGCGGCTGACCTGATAGGCCTGCGGCGGCAGCGCATCGCACCAGTCGGCGCCCCTGACCGAGGTGTACCGTTCCACGTCAATCTGGCGGCTCCAGGTCTTTTCGACGATCTGTACGCGCTCATCGTGCTGGCTGAAAAACAGATAAGCCAACCCGACACCCAGCAGCAGCATGGCGAGCAGCGCCTTCAGCCAGCGGAAACCCGGCTTGGGCGCGGGCGCTTGGGCCGGCTGCAACACGGCAGGCCGCGCCGCTGCGCCGGGTGCCGCGTCGGACACCTGATTGACTTGCCGGGCACCGTCCCGGGGGCCACCACAATTGCCGCAAAAGGCGGCGGCTGCCGAGTTGGGCGATTCGCAATAGGCACAGGCCCAATCAGCACCGACAAAACGATGCCCCTTGGCCTCGACCTCCTGGCCGGGTGCCGGAAAGTAACGCCGATCAGGGTCTTGCGCGGCACCGCAAGTGGGGCAATGCCGGTGGGTGGTGCCCAGCAGACCGCTGGCGCCACATTGCGCGCAGTCCCACAACATTTCAAAATACTGTTCTGCCATAGCCAGCATTGTGCTGGTTTGCCGGCCCGGCGCGGGCCTCAGTGGCGCGAAATTTTGGTCCGGTACTGCATTGCCTCGGCGATATGGGCCACCTGCGTGGTGCGGGCACCGGCCAGATCGGCAATGGTGCGCGCCACTTTCAGGGCACGGTGGGTGCTGCGGGCCGACCAGCCCAGGCGCGCCGCCGCCACATTGAGCAGTTTGGCGGCGGCCTCGTCGAGCAGCACAAACTGGTCAATCTGCTGGCCCTGCAAGGCCTGATTGGGCGTGCCCTGGCGCGCCACCGAGCGTTCGCGGGCGGCACTGCAGCGTGCCTGAATGGCAGCGCTGGACTCGCCGGGTGGCGACTGCAGCAGTTCGCCCGGCTCCACGGCGGGCACTTCCACATGCAGATCAATGCGGTCGAGCAGCGGACCGCTGAGCTTGCCTTGGTAACGCGCCACCTGGTCGGGGCTGCAGCGGCAAGCCTGCCGGGTCGAACCCAGGTAGCCACAGGGGCAGGGGTTCATGGCCGCAATCAACTGAAAGCGCGCCGGGAAATCGGAGCGCCGTGCCGCTCTTGAAATGGTGATGGTGCCGGTCTCCAGTGGCTCGCGCAGGGCTTCCAGCGCGGCCCGGGGAAATTCTGGCAGTTCGTCGAGAAACAGCACACCGTTGTGCGCCAGCGAAATCTCGCCGGGCCTGGGCGGCGAGCCACCCCCCACCAACGCCACCGCGCTGGCGGTATGGTGCGGGTGGCAAGTCGGGCGCTGCGCCCATTTTTCCAGCACAAACCGACCGCCCAGGCTGGCCACCGCCGCACTTTGCAAGGCCTCATCGGTAGTCATCGGCGGCAACAAACCGGCAAAGCGCTGTGCCAGCATCGACTTGCCCGAACCCGGTGGCCCCATCAGCAGCAGGCTATGGCCACCGGCGGCAGCAATTTCGAGTGCCCGCTTGGCGCCCAACTGGCCCTTGACATCGGCAAGGTCAGGGTAATGCGCGGCCTGCGGTAGCGGTGTGGCACGGATCCGGCTCCAGCCGTCTGCCGCGCCCGGCGCGGCAGCGTTTGGCCCTGCTGGCAGAAAATGCTGCACCACATCAAGCAAATGGCGCGCCCGATAAACCTGTGCGGTTGGCACCAGGGCGGCTTCTTCGGCGTTGCCGGGCGGCAATACCAGTCGTGTCACCACCCGGCTGGCATGCAGCGCCAGGCTCATGGCCAGCGCACCGCGCACCGGACGCAGTTCGCCCGACAGTGACAGTTCCCCGGCAAATTCAAAACTGGCCAGCGCAGCCGCATCGATTTGTCCGCTGGCCGCCAGAATGCCCAATGCGATCGGCAAGTCAAAGCGCCCGGAGTCTTTGGGCAGGTCGGCAGGCGCCAGATTGACGATGATGCGTTTGTTGTTGGGAAACTCAAGCCCCGAGTTTTGAATCGCCGAGCGCACCCGTTCGCGTGCTTCCTTGACTTCGACATCGGCCAACCCCACCAAGGTGAAACCCGGCAATCCGTTGGACAGGTGAACTTCCACCGTCACCGCAGCCGCCTCCAGCCCCAACAGGGCCCGGCTCTGTACCAGAGACAAACTCATGCGTTTTTCCTTGCTAAAACGGTGCGATTGCGCGGCTACCGCGTGGAAAGAATGCACCGTGATGGTGCAACCTGTTTTTTTGTACAGATATGTTACTGCAAACCGGTTCTGCTGGGAGCAACCCGCAGAAAAGACTGCTTGCAAACAATGTGGCACGAACCCTGCTTGACAGCCTTGTCAGACCACCTGTGAAGATGTTTATGAAATTGAAATCACCCAGTGTTCACTTATCCGCCCAAGCCCAGGAGAAATTATGAAACTTGTTACTGCCATCATCAAACCCTTCAAGCTCGATGAGGTGCGCGAAGCACTCTCTTCCATCGGCGTGCAGGGCATCACGGTTACCGAAGTCAAAGGATTTGGTCGCCAAAAGGGTCACACCGAACTGTATCGCGGTGCCGAATATGTGGTCGATTTTTTGCCCAAGGTCAAGATCGAAGCCGCTGTGGCTGATGAACTGGTGGACCAGGTGATCGAGTCCATCGAAAGTGCCGCACGCACCGGCAAAATTGGCGACGGCAAGATCTTTGTCTATGACGTCGAGCAAGTCATCCGCATCCGCACCGGCGAGACCGGCAAGGAAGCCCTGTAACCATCCAGCCCGACAGACCGCTGATACTCACTGATTGGAACTCACATGAAAAAATTACTTGCATCCCTCGCGCTGGGCATTGGCCTGCTGCTCGGCGGCAGCGCCAGCATGGCGCAGGCACCGACCGCATCCGAGCCGGTTGCCGCCACATCGGCTGTTGTAGCGGCCCCGGCCCCGGCGACCGCCGCCAGCGCGGCAGCCCCGGCAGTTGCCGCCGCCGCCCCGACCGCCGCCCCGGTTCCCAACAAAGGCGATACCTCCTGGATGATGGTCTCTACCCTGCTGGTGATCATGATGTCGATACCCGGTCTGGCGCTGTTCTACGGTGGCCTGGTACGCAGCAAAAACATGCTGTCGATCCTGATGCAAGTGATGGTCACGTTTTCGCTGGTCGTGGTGCTGTGGTTTATCTACGGCTACAGCCTGGCATTTACCGAGGGCAACGCGTTCTTTGGCGGGATGGACAGACTGTTCATGAAGGGCGTTTGGGACAACGCGGCTGGCACCTTTGCCAATGCGGCGACTTTCAGCAAGGGGGTCTATATTCCTGAGATCGTGTTTGCCGTGTTCCAGGCCAGCTTTGCCGCCATCACCTGCTGCCTGATCGTCGGGGCCTTTGCCGAGCGCATGAAGTTCTCTGCCGTGCTGATGTTCTCTGTGTTGTGGTTCACCTTCAGTTACGCGCCAATTGCCCACATGGTCTGGTTCTGGATGGGTCCGGACGCCTACGCCTCCAAAGATGTGGTTGATGCCATGACCGCCAAGGCCGGCTACCTCTGGCAGTCGGGCGCGCTTGATTTCGCCGGTGGCACGGTGGTGCACATCAATGCTGCCGTGGCCGGCCTGGTTGGTGCCTTCATGGTGGGCAAGCGCATCGGTTACGGCAAGGAATCGATGGCGCCTCACAGCCTGACCTTGACGATGGTCGGTGCGGCACTGCTGTGGGTTGGCTGGTTTGGCTTCAACGCCGGCTCGGCCCTTGAAGCCAACGGTTTTGCCGCGCTGGCGTTTGTCAACACCTTCCTGGCCACGGCGGCGGCGGTGCTGTCCTGGTGCATCGGTGAAGCCTTGATGAAGGGCAAGGCTTCCATGCTCGGTGCCGCTTCGGGCTGTGTTGCGGGTCTGGTGGCGATCACGCCGGCTTGCGGCAATGTTGGCATTGGCGGTGCGCTGGCCATTGGCTTGCTGGCTGGTTTTGCCGGTTTGTGGGGTGTCAACGGCCTGAAGAAGTTGCTCGGCGTTGATGACTCGCTGGACGTGTTTGGCGTACATGGCGTATGCGGCATTTTGGGTGCCTTGCTGACCGGTGTGTTTAACAGTCCGGCGCTCGGTGGCCCCGGCTTTGTGGCTGACTGGGTGACGGTGTCGATGGTCAGCGCGGCTGATTACTCGATCGCCAGCCAGGTCTGGATTCAGGCCAAGGCGGTGCTGCTGACCATCATCTGGTCAGGCGTGGTGTCGGTGGTGGCCTACAAGATTGTGGACATGACCATTGGTCTGCGTGTCAGCGAAGAAAGCGAACGCGAAGGTCTGGACATCACATCCCACGGCGAGGCTGCTTACGGCCGTTGATCGGGTGGCTGGCTGCTGGCTCAAGAAGCCGGCAGCTTGTTGCGACAGAGTTGCTTCCCTGAGAGTTGACCTCCTGTAGCCTGACGGCTTCGGGAGGTCTTTTTTTTGGCCGGTTCACCCGCCAGTGAACATCCGTTGTTACCATCCGCCAAACTCCATTTGCGCGAAGCATGAAATGCCCAGACACTCAGACAATTCGCAACGGTTGTACAACACAATATGCGCCGGTCGGGTCTGTCGATTCAACCGCCGTGTATGCGATGCCCACCGGATTGATGCCAATTCCTGACGCATTCACCACAGTCCGAGCGCCATGACCTTGTCCCATGAAAAAGTGTCGGAATTGCTGAAAAAGCAAAAACGGGTTGAGGGCATGGTCCACAGCCAGACCATGCCGCGCCATGCGATTGTCGAGACGCTGGTACAACGCCAGCATTCGGCTGAGCTGCAAAACCTGCTGGCCCAATGGCCGGCCAGCGAGATTGGCGGCATTCTGGACATCTTGCCGATTGATGATGCCCGGCTGTTGTGGGCCCAGATTCCGGCTGCCAGACAAAACGATGTGCTATGGGAACTCTCTGATACCCGCAGAGAGTTGCTGGCCGGCAATCGCGAACCGGCATTTGACGAGAGCCAGATGAACGCGTATGTGCTGGCTGATGGAAGATTGCGGCAAATCCCCATCGCCGGCCGAAAAAATCTGGAAGGTGTCAAACCGATCTGGATTGACCTGCTCGGAGCCAGCAGAGCCGAGAGAAACTATGTCGGTTCGCATTTTGGGCTGACGCTGCCAGACCCGGATGAAGTGACCGATCTGGAGGTCAGTTCACGCTACCTGATTGAGGAAAACGGCGAGATTCACCTGCACTCCAACTTTTTGCTCGACCGCGAGGGCAATTCGCGCAGTGTTCCGGTGGCGTTCGTTTTGCATCAGGGCATTCTTTTTACCTTGCGAAATGAAGAATTGCCGGTGTTCCGGTTGCAGCGCCGTCGTGCCCGGACCCAGCCAGGCTACGTCACAGACTGTACCGATGTATTGCTGGACCTATACGGCGCGGATGTTGAATATTCGGCCGACTCGCTGGAGGATATTTACGCCACCCTGGGCAAAGTCGGGCGCCAGGTGTTGAGCGAGGCCATCAGCGACAAAGAGGCCGCAGCCATTCTGGGCGACATTGCCGAAGAAGAGGATCTCAATGGCCGCATCCGGGGCAATATCCTCGACACCCAGCGCGCCATCAATTTTCTGATCAAGAGCAAAATCATGTCCCCCGCGCAGCATGAAGATGCCACGCAGATTTTGCGTAACATTGACTCGCTCAACAGCCACACCTCGTTTTTGTTTGACAAAATCAACTTCCTGATGGATGCGACCATCGGCTTTATCAACATCAACCAGAATCGCCGGATCAACCAGTTGACAGTGTTTGGGGTGGTGTTCACGCCGATCAATATTCTGGCCGGCATGGGGGGGATGTCCGAATTTTCCATGATGACGCAGGGCATTCCCTGGCCGATCGCCTACGGGGCATTTCTGCTGGGTGCGGGGTTGATCGGCGTGACAACCTTTTGGGTGTTGAAGCGGCTTGAAGGCCGGCATCTCAAAGTAAAAAAACACTAACCGATGAGGGTATTGCCAGCGCCCCAGAAACATGCGTCACCCGCCCAAACGCCGGGCCGATGAAAACTTGAACCGGCGGGGCCATCCATTTTGTGGCTTGCTTTGCAAGCGATTGAGGTGGGTGGGCAGTTGCTAACGCTTATGTTTCACGTTAAGCGTGGCCGCAGCGTGTGGCGAGCCGATTCCCAAGGCCGACATGGGCGGGGAGTCTGGCCGCTGGGTGGCGCGGGTGCCTCTGGGTTTTAGGTCAAATTAGCCTCCAGCCCTTATGGAATAAGCGCTGTCAGCAATACTTTCAATAGCGAATCTTCGGGTCGAGCAGCGCATAGGCCAGGTCCACCAGCAGGTTGAACAGCACGGTGATCACCGTCACCAGCACCACCAGCCCGAGCACCAGGGTGTAGTCGCGGTTGCTGGCGCCGTTGACAATCAGCTTGCCCAGGCCCGGCAGAGAAAACACCGACTCGGTCACCACCGCCGAGGTGATTGACGAAATCGCCATCGGCCCGATCAGCGACACCACCAAAGGAAAAGGGTAGCGTCCCCAATGGCACTCCCAATGCCCTTCGATAAGCTCAGGGCGAACGCAGACCTCCCGGATTTACCCCTAAAACGGGTGAAAATTTTGGACAAATTTCAGTCAAAAGAATGGAGTCTTATAAATTACTTCTTTATAAAACAACATGTTAGGTTCTCCGTTTGTGCAAAAACGATTAGCGATTGTCCAATAATCGACGAATTCCATATAAATCATAAGGTTACATAGCAAATAAAATTTTGTCCGGAATGTCTGGAACGGGGGATTTGGCAAGCAATTGCGCTTAAGTCAGTGCCAATGAAATCTGACCCCAATTAATTTAGCTTGCGTTTCAACATCGTTACCACTTCGGGTGGAAGATTGGAAAGTAAGTCATCGACTGAATAGCGTTTAAGAACCTCATCAGGTGTCAAATCCTTGAGGCGATCCTCTGCCGAATAGCGTTTAAGAACCTCTTCAGCAGAATAGCGTTTCAGCACTTCATCTGCTGATAACCAATCCAGATGATCACGTACATAATCTTTTTGATAATCTTGTATGGTGTAGCTCATGACGATTTTCTCCTGTTGGTATATTTCAAACAAATTCTGCATGATCGTGCTCAGCTCAGACAGGTTTTGCCGGTATTGGTCGCGTGCCTGAAGCACCGCCTCACTCTTGGCACTGAACAAGCGCCAAATTGCGTTGTGCTGGCCTTCGGGCATTTCTGACAACACGATCAGCCGCAGCGTGTCGGTGCCCCAAAGCAAATCATAAACGCCTGGGCTGATGCGCTGCAAAGCCACCTGTTGTGCAAGTTTTTTGGGGGGTCGGGTGCTCACAGCGTAAAGCTTGAACTGCGACTCTGGCAGCAAATCATTCATCGACGGGCTGACTTGCTTGCGGTAGTTGACGTAGTGGCCAATCAGTTCCTTGACAGCCCAGCCGTCAAGTGCTTCATGCAAGGACTTGTAGGTCAGCAGGTTGTGGTCAGTCAGGCCATCAAGGCCATCGGGCAGGTGGCCAGCAAACGTGCCCGGCATCTTGCGCAGCACCACCACGTCGAGCCATTGCTGCTTGATCGACAGGTCTTTTTCCAGTTCCACCTCAAACGGCGAATTGGCAAAGAAGTCGGTCAGGAACAGGCCAAATAAACGATGCCAATTTGTCATGGTGGTGAAATGCCGGTCGGGGTGAGTGCGGGTGCTGGTGTGTTGTCATGCAGCGGGGGGTGGCTATGCCTGGCCAGCCAGCGCATTGGCTCTTGCAGGATTTAAAAGTGTAGTCCTGAACCCGTAGCCGCTGGTTGTGCGGCTGCAAAATAATTGGCATCTGACCCCAATGGCACTGACTTAACGTGGGCAAAAGGGTAGCGTCCCCTTTTCCACTCTTTCCAAACTGATTAAATTCTGTTATACAGAATCTTAAATACAGACTAAAATTCAGCCATGATCCGCTCATTCACTTGTACCGACACCGAAGCGCTATTTCACAGCCAAGCTGTTGCACGGTTCAAAAATATCGAGCGCGTGGCGCGACGCAAACTATTGCAATTGACTGCGGCAACTGAACTCAACAGCTTGCGCATTCCACCTGGCAACATGCTCGAGTCGCTTCAAGGTGATCGAAAAGGCCAACACAGCATCCGCATCAACGACCAATGGCGCTTGTGCTTTGCCTGGCATGAGGACGGTGCCTACCGTGTGGAAATTGTGGACTACCATTGACCAAGGTGGTCAAAAAAACTGAAGGATTCAACCATGACAGACACACTGCTTGACGAAATTCATCCTGGTGAAATTTTGCTCGAAGAGTTTATGAAGCCGATGGGCATCACGGCACGGAAACTGGCTGCCGACATGGATGTGCCGCCAAGTCGCATTAGCGACATCGTCAACGGTACACGTCCGATTACCGCCGACACGGCTTTGCGTCTGGGACTCTTTTTCAGCATGGAGCCACGCTATTGGTTGAACCTGCAAACCGATTACGACATGCGCACGGTGACAAGGCAAACGCTGGCCAAAATCGTACCTCGCATCCGGGTGTTTCAGCCAACGCGTACTGCATAAGACACAATATAGCTATAAAGTTCAGAGCTGCTAACGCTTATCAGACGAGCGCTGCAGCCCATTTTGGCAAATATTGCCGCTGTCAGACCAGAGCCAGATGAATTGGAAATTGTCATGCCATTGCGGCGAATGCAGGTCACAATCTCCGCATGAACTACGGCGATAAGCACTACATCTGGCAGGCGACTGACTGGCCGCAATGGCGCTACGACTTGACAAAACTGGCTGGACCGCTGGCCGATGTCAGCCTGCGCCAAGGCTTGCTGATGGGGCGCCTGGCTGATGTGGGCATGGCGCTGCGCGATCAGGCCAGTCTGGCGGCACTGACGGATGACGTGGTCAAGACCAGCGAGATCGAGGGCGAGCAGTTCAACGTCGAGTCGGTACGCTCATCCATCGCTCGCCGCCTGGGTGTGGCTATGGGTGCCCTCGCACCAGTTGACCGCCATGTCGAAGGCGTAGTGGACATGGTGCTGGATGCAACCGGGCGCTGTGATGCGCCGCTGACCCCCGAGCGTCTGTTGGGCTGGCACGCGGCCCTGTTTCCCACGGGTTTTAGCGGTCTGACGCGCATTCGGGCTGGCGCATGGCGTGACGATGCGACTGGACCGATGCAAGTCATTTCTGGTCAAGGACTGCGTCAGCGTGTGCATTTTGAAGCGCCGCCTGCGGCCCAATTACCCGTTGAGGTCAATCGTTTCATCACCTGGGTAAACGCATCGACAGCCGAGCCAGCCCTGCTCAAGGCTGGCCTGGGCCATCTTTGGCTGGTGACCCTGCATCCCTTTGACGATGGCAATGGCCGGATCGCCCGAGCGCTGGGCGATTTGTTATTGGCGCGCGCCGATGCCAGCCCGCAGCGCTTTTACAGCCTGTCGGCGCAAATTCAGCAAGAGCGCCAGGATTACTACGACGTGCTGGAGCGCACGCAAAAAGGCCATCTGGATGTAACCGAATGGCTGATGTGGTTTTTTGGCGCGTTGCAGCGTGCGGTTGACAGTGCCCAGTACACGCTTGACGCTGTGCTGGCGAAAACCAGATTCTGGCAGCGCTGGTCTGGTACACCGATGAATCAGCGACAGATCAAACTGCTGAACCGGCTGCTTGATGGTTTTGAGGGAAAGCTCACCAGCCGCAAGTGGGCATCGATGGCCAAGTGCTCGCCCGACACCGCCTTGCGCGACATCCATGAATTGATGGCGCAGGGCGTACTGCGCAAGATGTTGGGTGGCGGGCGCAGCACGGCCTACCAAATCGTTGATTGAGATTGGCCCCGTGGCATGGCCTGGCTATATGGATATAGGCTGTTGGTCGAAAGGCACCTGTCGACCAAACTCAGGGCAAACGGGAGAATTCAGCACCAAAGAAAACGTTGACTGCCAGCCCTTGCTGTGCCCAGAGCTGCTTGGGCAAAAGGGTAGCGTCCCCTTTTCCTCGTGGGCCACCATCGTAAAGTTGCGCAGAGGTATGCCGCCACTCCCACAGCGTTGTTTAATTGGACGACTTTTCCCTGCGAAACTAAAGCAGCCGTTCAGATATCTCCGTCGCTTCCCACGTCTACTGTTTTTGAACGTTGGCA
>CAIQOO010000072.1 GCA_903873485.1 uncultured beta proteobacterium
AGACCTGCAAAGCACCCGCGAGAGTCGCGGTGTCGTGTGAAAAAAAATTGTTCTTGATGCGAATACTGTCTCTCTACGACGTACCGTGTCTTCAATTTGCCAGAATATTAGCCATCCCAATCGCCACGCGTGACAGGGGTGTGGTGAGTGCCTGCCATCAATGGCATGTTGAGCACTGGCAGCCGTGAGAACGACTACCGCATGGCTTGGGCGTTTTTTCAGCAAAATAAATGATGAAATATGCCTCTAGCCCATGTTGAATATGCGCAAGCAGCTATTGAAATAAAAGCAAATTCTAAAAGTTACGGTCTGTCAGATAATGAATTTGGCTGATACTTTCTAACCATAACTGGCCGATTTCATGCTCCCCTCCCTCTTGGCCCGCGACATCCAGCAAGGTCTGCAGCAATTTCTGATCACCGGCTTTGAGCCGTCAGATGACTTCATGCACGGGCTGATGCGCCGGTTTGTGGATGAGAAGTCGGGCTGGCTCAAGGGGCCGTATTTGCAGGTGGGCTTGCCTTTTGCCACTGGCCAAGCCGGTCGGCAATTTTTCAGCGGTTTTAAGACCGAGTTTCCCGGCCACAGCCACCAGGAAGCAGCCTGGAGCCGTTTGTCCAGCCTGCATCTGGCCGACCACACCCTGGTGGCCACCGGCACTGGCAGCGGCAAGACCGAGTGTTTTTTGTACCCGGTGCTGGACCATTGCGCTCGCATGCGCAAAAGCGGTGGTGCAGACAGCAATGGCATCAAGGCGCTGGTGATTTACCCCATGAACGCCCTGGCCAGCGACCAGGCGCGCCGCTTTGCACAACTGGTGGCTGGTACGCCGGCCTTTGCGGGCTTGCGCGTGGGCTTGTATGTGGGCGGGTCAGTGGGCGAACCGGGTCAGGGTATGGTGATGACACCCACCAATGTGATCACCGACCGGGACACCTTGCGCAAGAACCCGCCCGACATTTTGTTGACCAATTACAAGATGCTCGATTACCTGCTGCTGCGCCCCAAAGACCGCAAGCTGTGGGAGCGCAACACGCCCGCCACGCTGAAGTATTTGGTAGTGGATGAATTGCATACCTTTGATGGTGCTCAGGGCACCGACCTGGCGTTGCTGTTGCGCAGGTTGCGGGCACGCCTCAAAACCCCGCCCAATCACCTGATCTGTGCAGGCACCTCCGCCACCTTGGGAGGCGCGACAGACACAACCGCGCTGCGGGATTACGCCCGACAAATTTTTGGGGCAGCGTTTGGGCCAGCGTCCGTCATCACAGAAAACCGCCAGTCTGTGGGTGCTTTTCTGGAAGATGCTTTTGTTGACTGCATGTTCCAAAGTCCACCAGATTTGGCGGGCATTCTGGACTCTGCCCAGTTCAAAAGCCCGGCGCAGGCGGTTGCCAACTGGTTTGAGCTGTTTTTTCCAGACGAACCCCGGCCGGTGGATGTGCTGGATGTGGCTTGGCGCATCACGCTGGGGGATTGCCTTAAACGCCATGTCTTGTTTGTCAACTTGCTCAAGCAGTTGAAAGGTGGCGTGGTTCACTATGACGACTTGACCGGGCGTTTGCAAAAAAACCTGCCGGTGGCCGCCAGGCCCCAAGTGCGCGAGGTGCTGGATGCCTTGCTGGTGTTGGTGGCCTGGGCGCGGTTGGCGGGTGTTACCCCCGAGAAACCGATTCCTCTGGTGAGCCTGCGGGTGCAACTGTGGCTGCGTGAATTGCGCCGCATGGTGACCAAACTGGCGGTAGAGGCCAGCGATGTGCGCTTGCGCAGTGCTGCCGATGTGGCGGCCAACCCCGATGGCGTGTATCTGCCCCTGGTGCAGTGCAGCGAGTGCCACACCACCGGCTGGTTGTCCCGCCTGGTGCAGGGCAGCAACAAGCTGTCCACCCAGCTTGACGAAATTTACAACACCTGGTTTGCCGGTCGGCCAGAAGCCACGCGCCTGTATGCGGCAATCAGTGTCAAACATCCCCGGGTGGAAGGGGTGTTGCAATATGCCTGTGTCGCCTGTGGCAACTTGCAACAAGGCCCGGGCACCTGCCAGGCTTGTGGCCAGCAAGATTTGCTGGCTGTCTATAAAGTGATTGCGCAGCGCAGCTTCTCCGTGGGCCAGGTGCAATACACCCGCCACGACAACACCTGCCCGGCCTGTGGCAACCGCGACCGGCTGCTGTTGCTGGGTGCCCGCAATGCCACGCTGGGCTCGCAAGTGGTGGAGCACAGTTGGGCCAGCCCGTTCAATGACGACAAAAAGCTGATTGCGTTTTCTGATTCGGTGCAAGATGCGGCGCACCGGGCTGGTTTTTTTGGCGCACGCACTTACCTTAACAATGTGCGTACCGCGCTGGCCAAGGTGATTGACGAGCTGGCCCGGCCCAATTTAAGTTGGGCTGACTTTCTGACGCAAGCGGAAAAACTGTTTGACACCCCTGGCTCGGTGCTGCACATGTCGCCTGAGCGTTTGTTGGCTGAGTTCATTGGCCCCAACATGACCTGGCAGCGAGATTGGGCTCAAGAGCTGCTTAAAAACAAACCTTTGCCGACTACAAGCCGCTTGCCTGCCAAGGTGCGCAAGCGGCTGCTGTGGCAAGCCTTTAGCGAGTTCACTTATCTGAGCCACCGAGGCCGAAATCTGGACCGCATTGGCAAGGCCACCGTGTCCGTGCCACTGACCCGGGTCAGCGTAGCGGCCGAGCTGTTGTTGCCCACGCTGCATGAGCAATTTGGTGCCAAAGGTTTGGATATTGGGGTGCTGACCCAATGGCTGTGGGGCCTGTTGACGCATTTGCGC
>CAIQOO010000073.1 GCA_903873485.1 uncultured beta proteobacterium
AGACCTGCAAAGCACCCGCGAGAGTCGCGGTGTCGTGTGAAAAAAAATTGTTCTTGATGCGAATACTGTCTCTCTACGACGTACCGTGTCTTCAATTTGCCAGAATATTAGCCATCCCAATCGCCACGCGTGACAGGGGTGCGGTGAGTGCCTGCCATCAATGGCATGTTGAGCACTGGCAGCCATGAACCCGATCACCACATGACTTGTGCGTTTTTTTCAGCAGAATAAATGATGAAATATGCCTCTAGCCCTCGTTGAATAAGCGCAAGCAGCTATTGAAATTAAAGCAAAGTTCAAAAGTGACGACTTGTCAGATAATGAATCATGTTTCTGACAAAAGAGTCGCTGCCATGAGTCCCCTTGCCGAAAATATTTTGTCTGCTGCCCGCACCATGCCCCTTGGTGGTTTGCTGTCGCCGAAAGAATTTCTGCATCTCGCCGCCCGTGCTGCGGTGGACAAAACCTTGTCCCGATTGGCTCAGGATGGCCAATTGATGCGCGTCAGTCGTGGTGCCTACGTCGCACCCTACCAGGGTCGATTTGGCGCTCGTCCACCCTCTACCGAGTCCGTGCTGCAGGCCCTTGAAGCCAGTGGTGGTGAAACGGTCGTGGCCAATGGCGCGGCTGACGCCAATGCACTGGGCTTGACGACCCAGGTACCGATGCGCGAAGTTTTTTTGACCTCTGGCCCATCCCGCAAACTGCAACTGGGCCATCGCTGCGTTGAACTCAAGCACGGCAATCGCTGGCAGTTATTGCTGGGCAAACGTCCGGCAGGCATGGCACTTCGCGCACTTTATTGGCTGGGTCCTGAGGCGGCACCAGCAGCACTTGAACAACTCCGCGCCAAACTGTCTGAACCTGAATGGGAGGCTGTGCGCAGTGCGCGCGCTATGTTGCCGGGCTGGCTGGCCAAAGTGGTTAGCGAGGGTTATGTGCATGGCTGAGTCATGGTTCTCTTTGAGCCGCGATGATCAGGCTGAAGCCTTGGAATATGCGGCTGCCCGAATCGGACGGCCAGCGCATTTGCTTGAAAAAGATATTTGGGTTGTGTGGGCGCTATCGGCCCTCTACGAATCAGCGCTGGCCAGCAAGCTCACGTTCAAGGGCGGAACGTCGCTGTCCAAGGTGTATCGCATCATTGATCGATTTTCCGAGGATGTCGATCTGACCTATGACATCCGCGAACTGGCGTGCGACCTTTTAAGCCAGGCAAACCCCATACCTGCATCATCGAGCCAAGAGAAAAAGGTCAGCAGCGCGGTGCGTCATCGCTTGCCCACCTGGATTCTTGCCACGGTAAGGCCGGTGATTGAGGCAGCCTTGGCAAAAGCTGGTCTTGAAGCCACTCTGACGTTGACCGGCACAGACAGCAACAAACTCATTTTGGCGTATCCGGCGGTAAAAGCCGGCACCGGTTACGCCTGCCCCACAATCCAACTGGAGTTTGGTGCGCGCGCCACGGGTGAGCCAAACCAGGTTGAGCCGGTAACCTGCGACATAGCGGCGGCAATAGAGGGTGTGATCTTTCCGGCAGCGCGGCCATTGGTGATGGCACCTGAGCGTACCTTCTGGGAAAAGGCCACAGCGGCACACGTGTATTGCTTGCAAGGCCGGTTGCGAGGCGAGCGCTATTCGCGCCACTGGTACGACTTGGCGGCTATCGGAAGAACGGCACATTTTGCCGCCGCCTGTGCCAACCCTGATCTGGCCAAAGCGGTGGCGCAACATAAGTCGGTGTTCTTTGCAGAAAAAAATGTAACAGGTGCAAAGATCGATTACTTCGCTGCGACCAGCGGGCAACTGCAACTCATCCCGACTGGTGCATCACTGGCTGCTCTGAAGCAAGATTACACCGCGATGCTTGATGATGGCCTGCTTGCGCTGAATCAGCCAAGCTTTACCGACATCATTGACCAGTGTCGTGTCATTCAGGAAGAGGTCAATCGGCAGGTGCAAATCGCAAGCGCCGCCCGGCGCTGCGCGTGATCCCGGAGCAAACCGGAAAACCCGGCATAGCGACCCATCAAGATTCATGGGCTGATACCTTCTAACAATAACCGGCCAATTTCATGCTCCCATCCCTTCTAGCCAGAGACATCCAGCAAGGTCTGCAGCAATTTCTGATCACCGGCTTTGAGCCGTCAGACGACTTCATGCACGGGCTGATGCGCCGGTTTGTGGATGACAAGTCGGGCTGGCTCAAGGGGCCGTATTTGCAGGTGGGCTTGCCTTTTGCCACGGGCCAAGCCGGTCGCCATTTTTTCAAGAGTTTTAAGACCGAGTTTCCCGGCCACAGCCACCAGGAAGCAGCCTGGAGCCGTTTGTCCAGCCAGCATCTGGCCGACCACACCCTGGTGGCCACTGGCACCGGCAGCGGCAAGACCGAGTGTTTTTTGTACCCCAGACATTCCGGACAAAATTTTATTTGCTATGTAACCTTATGATTTATATGGAATTC
>CAIQOO010000074.1 GCA_903873485.1 uncultured beta proteobacterium
AGACCACCTGCACCGGGGTTGAAATGTTCCGCAAGCTGCTCGACCAGGGTCAGGCCGGCGACAACGTCGGCATTCTTTTGCGTGGCACCAAGCGCGAGGACGTGCAACGCGGCCAAGTGCTGTGCAAGCCGGGTTCGATCAAGCCGCACACCCACTTCACCGGCGAAATTTATGTCTTAAGCAAAGACGAAGGTGGTCGTCATACGCCGTTCTTCAACAACTACCGTCCGCAGTTCTATTTCCGCACCACCGACGTGACCGGTGCGATCGAGTTGCCCGAAGGCAAGGAAATGGTCATGCCTGGAGACAACGTGTCGATCACGGTCAAGCTGATCGCCCCCATCGCCATGGAAGAAGGCCTGCGCTTTGCCATCCGTGAAGGCGGCAAGACGGTCGGCGCCGGTGTGGTTGCAAAAGTGATTGCTTAAAAGAGAAATTGAGATGGCAACCAAACAAAAAATCCGCATCCGCCTGAAGGCGTTTGATTACAAGTTGATCGACCAATCGGCGGCTGAGATCGTTGATACCGCCAAGCGCACCGGTGCGATTGTCAAAGGCCCGGTGCCTTTGCCAACGCGCATGAAACGCTTCGACATTCTGCGTTCACCCCATGTGAACAAGACCAGTCGTGACCAGTTCGAAATTCGCACACACCAACGCTTGATGGATATCGTTGATCCGACCGACAAGACAGTCGATGCCCTGATGAAGCTCGACTTGCCCGCTGGTGTTGATGTTGAAATCAAGTTGCAGTAAAAAAATGCCCGGTTAAGCGCGGCTATCTGCGTTAAACCGGGCTTGCGAGTCATTGGCTGGCAGTTTTTCAAGGCAGTCCGGGCTATACTCGCTGGCTCTGCCGGGCAGGCAACTGTCCGGCAGAGTTTTATTAACAGTCTCTCACAGCAAAACGGTGCAACCAATTGCAGTTGCACCGGTGAGAGTTACGGAGAAAACAATGAGTCTTAGCAACCACTTGGGGTTGCTGGGGCGCAAGGTTGGCATGATGCGTTTGTTCACTGATGACGGGAATGCAATTCCTGTCACGGTGGTCGATGTATCCAACAACCGTGTGACCCAGGTTAAAACCCAGGAGAACGACGGCTATGTCGCTTTGCAAGTGACGTTTGGCGCGAAGAAATCCTCTCGCGTCAACAAGCCGATCGCCGGGCATCTCGCCCGTGCAGGTGTCGAAGCCGGTGAGATCATGCGTGAATTTCGCGTCTCGGAAGAAACTGCCACCCAATACCAGGCGGGTGCCAGCGTGCCAGTGGCTGCCGTGTTTGCGGTGGGTCAAAAAGTTGACGTGCAGGGCACATCAATTGGCAAGGGTTTTGCAGGCACCATCAAGCGTCACCACATGAGTTCGCAGCGCGCATCGCACGGCAACAGCCGTTCGCACAATGTGCCGGGTTCCATTGGCATGGCGCAGGATCCGGGCCGTGTGTTTCCTGGCAAGCGCATGACCGGTCACCTTGGCGATGATCTGGTCACGACGCAAAACCTCGACATCATCCGTGTTGACGAAGCCCGTCAACTGCTGATGATCAAGGGTGCGATTCCCGGTTCGGCAGGCGGTTTTGTCATGGTTCGCCCGGCCGTCAAGGCCAAGGCCGCTGAAGTCAAAGGAGCGAACTGATGCAGCTCGAACTCCTCAATGATCAAGGGCAGGTGGCATCCACGCTGGATGCACCTGATACCGTGTTTGGCCGCGCTTACAACGAAGACCTGGTTCACCAGGTGGTTGTGGCGTTTCAAGCCAATGCCCGTCAAGGCACACGCGCCCAGAAAGACCGCGAACAGGTTCGCCACTCAACCAAAAAGCCTTTCAAGCAAAAGGGTACCGGCAGGGCACGGGCCGGCATGACTTCTTCGCCTTTGTGGCGTGGTGGTGGCCGGATTTTCCCGAACATGCCAGATGAGAATTTCACCCAGAAGATCAACAAGAAGATGTACCGGGCCGGCATGGCCTCCATCTTTTCCCAGTTGGCCCGCGAAGGTCGGCTGGCGGTGGTTGATTCGTTGACGGTGGACTCACCAAAAACCAAGGCACTGGCCGCCAAATTCAAGGCCATGAACCTTGATTCGGTGTTGGTGATCGCCGATGCGGTTGATGAAAACCTGTATTTGGCATCCCGCAATCTGGTTAATGTTTTGGTGGTGGAGCCTCGCTATGCTGATCCGGTCTCGCTGGTTCATTACCGCAAGGTGCTGGTCACCAAGGCGGCCATGGGCAAACTCCAGGAGATGTTCGCATGAGTCACGGTCCCAATCTTTCCAAATTTGACGAAGGTCGTTTGATGCAGGTGCTAATCGCTCCCATCGTGTCTGAAAAAGCCACAATGGTTGTCGAGAAAAGCAACGCAGTGACTTTCAAGGTGCTGCAAGACGCTACCAAATACGAAATCAAGGCCGCTGTGGAATTGATGTTCAAGGTTGAAGTCAAGGGCGTGTCGGTGGTAAACACCAAGGGCAAGACCAAGCGCTTTGGCAAGTCGGTCGGTCGTCGCGACAATGTGCGCAAGGCCTACGTGAGGCTCAAGCCCGGTCAAGAGTTGAACCTTGGTGGGGAGGCTGCGTAATCATGGCTGTTATCAAAATGAAACCAACTTCTCCAGGCCGCCGTGGCGTGGTGAAGATTTCGCGTGACCACCTGTACAAAGGTGCTCCCCATGCAGCGCTGCTCGAACCCCAGTTTCAGCAAGCCGGTCGCAACAACAACGGCCACATCACCACCCGTCACAAAGGCGGCGGTCACAAGCATCACTACCGTGTTGTCGATTTTCTTCGCAACAAGGACGGCATTGCGGCCAAAGTTGAACGTATTGAATACGATCCCAACCGCTCGGCGCATATCGCTCTGGTGTGTTATGCCGATGGCGAGCGTCGCTACATCATTGCCCCCCGTGGCCTTGAAGCCGGCAGTTCCATCATGAGTGGTGCCGAGGCTCCTATTCGTGTCGGCAATACGCTGCCAATTCGCAACATTCCGGTTGGCTCGGTGGTTCATTGCATCGAACTGCAGGTGGGCAAGGGTGCTCAGGTGGTTCGATCAGCAGGTGCTTCGGCGACACTGCTGGCACGCGAAGGCACTTACGCCCAGGTGCGCATGCGTTCAGGTGAAGTGCGCAAAATCCACATTGATTGCCGTGCCACCATGGGCCAGGTCGCCAATGAGGAACACAGTCTGCGCCAACTCGGCAAGGCCGGGGTCAAGCGCTGGATGGGTATTCGCCCGACCGTGCGCGGTGTTGTCATGAATCCGGTTGATCACCCCCATGGCGGTGGCGAAGGCAAAACCGGTGAAGGTCGCCATCCCGTCGATCCTTGGGGTAATCTGACCAAGGGTTACCGTACCCGTAACAACAAGCGCACGCAGGTCATGATCGTGTCGCGTCGCAAGAAGTAAGGGGTAGGTGAAATGACTCGTTCTCTCAAAAAAGGTCCGTTTGTTGACCATCACCTTGTCGCTAAAGTCGATAAGGCCGTCGCCGCCAAGGATAAAAAACCGATCAAAACATGGTCGCGTCGTTCCATGGTGTTGCCGGAATTCATCGGCCTCACCATTGCCGTTCACAACGGCAAACAGCATGTGCCTGTATATATCACTGACCAAATGGTTGGCCACAAGTTAGGGGAGTTCGCGCTGACCCGAACTTTCAAGGGCCATCCTGCGGACAAAAAAGTGTCAAAGAAATAAGGAGTTGACCATGGAAACACGTGCAACCCTTCGTGGCGTTCGTTTGTCGGTTGACAAAGGTCGTCTGGTCGCGGATTTGATTCGCGGCAAAAAAGTGGATCAGGCCCTGAACATTTTGCAATTCACGCAGAAAAAAGCTGCTGGAATCATCCGCAAAGTTCTGGAGTCTGCCATTGCCAACGCTGAACACAACGATGGTGCCGATATCGACGAGTTGAAGGTGAAAACCATCTATGTCGAACAAGGTGCTTCGCTGAGGCGCTTCACGGCCCGCGCAAAAGGTCGTGGCAACCAAATCAGAAAACCCACATGCCATGTGTATGTGACGGTTGGTAACTGAAAGAGGCCAGGAAGTTATGGGACAAAAAATCCATCCAACCGGCTTTCGCTTAGCCGTTAGCCGCAACTGGGCATCTCGCTGGTATGCCAATGATCGTGACTTCGCGGGCATGCTCGCCGAAGACATCAAGGTGCGCGAGTACCTCAAGGCCAAGCTCAAGAACGCATCGGTTTCGCGCGTCCTGATCGAGCGCCCGGCCAAAAATGCCCGCATTACGATTTTCTCGGCTCGACCGGGTGTGGTGATCGGCAAATAAGGCGAAGACATTGAAAACCTCAAACGCGAACTGGGTCGTCAACTGGGTGTGCCGGTGGCGGTCAACATCGAGGAAGTGCGCAAGCCCGAAATCGATGCCAAGCTGATTGCCGACTCGATCACCCAGCAGCTTGAAAAACGCATCATGTTCCGCCGGGCCATGAAGCGCGCCATGCAAAACGCCATGCGTCTGGGTGCTCTGGGCATCAAGATCATGTCCTCAGGTCGCCTGAACGGGATTGAAATTGCGCGATGCGAGTGGTACCGCGAAGGTCGCGTGCCGCTTCACACCTTGCGTGCCGACATCGACTATGGCACCTCGGAAGCCAAGACAACCTATGGCATCATTGGCGTCAAGGTCTGGGTCTATAAAGGCGATACCCTCGGTCGCAATGACCTGCCTGCTGTTGAAACCCCGCGTCCAGACGACGAGCGCCGTCCGCGCGGCCCACGTCGTGATGACCGTGGTGCGCGACCAAGCTCTGATCGTCCTGCACCACGTGGCGCTCGGCGCCCGATGGGCAGCAATGCCGCGCCAACTGACGGCAGCGACAAACCTGCGGAGGCTCTTGGAGCCAACGCCAACAAACCCACCGTTCAGCGCGTCCGCAAGGTAGCCGCGCCAGGAGTAGCGGGCAGCCCCAATGCTGCTACACCTGACGGAAAAGGAGAATAACCATGTTGCAACCCGCTCGTCGCAAGTACCGCAAAGAGCAAAAAGGCCGCAACACCGGCATCGCAACCCGAGGCAGCTCGGTCGCGTTCGGTGATTTTGGTCTCAAATGCGTTGATCGCGGTCGCCTGACTGCGCGTCAGATCGAAGCCGCACGTCGTGCCATTTCTCGTCACGTCAAACGTGGCGGTCGCATCTGGATTCGCGTCTTCCCTGACAAGCCCATTTCCCAAAAACCTGCTGAAGTGCGGATGGGCAATGGCAAAGGTAACCCCGAGTATTACGTGGCAGAGATTCAGCCCGGCAAGATCGTGTTCGAGATTGTCGGCGTGAGTGAAGAACTGGCACGCGAGGCGTTTCGTTTGGCTGCTGCCAAACTGCCGTTGCGAACCACCTTTGTGGCTCGCTTGATCGGCCAGTAATCAGGAGCATTTGATATGAAAACGACTGAATTACGACAAAAGGACGTGGCCGGACTGCAGGCGGAGGTCAAAAGCCTTCAAAAAGCGCATTTTGGCCTGCGCATGCAAAAAGCCACCCAGCAACTCACCAACACAGCCACACTGCGCATCGCGCGCCGTGACATCGCTCGCGCCAAGACCATCCTGGTCGAAAAGCTTGCGGCTGACCAGTCCGCCACCTAAAGGAGCGATACATGACGGAAGCGAAAACATCCCTCAAGCGCACCTTGATCGGCAAGGTGGTCAGTGACAAGCGCGCAAAAACGGTAACGGTGTTGATTGAGCGCCGCGTCAAGCACGAGTTGTACGGCAAAATTGTCGGCAAATCTAGCAAGTACCACGCCCACGATGAAAAGAACGAGTTCAAAATGGGTGACATGATCGAGATCACCGAAAGCCGGCCCATCTCCAAAACCAAGAATTGGGTGGCTACCCGTCTGGTTGAAAAGGCTTCGCTGGTATAAGTCCATGTGTTGACCCCAAGGTCGGCACAACAATAACGGCTCACCCTGTGAGCCGTTTTCATTTCCTGGCTTGATTGACCTCGCCTGACCTCAACCAAGCCAGGTCACCAGACTGGTAACCAGCCCGCCACATCCCAGGATGATGATTGCCGCCTTGATCCGGTCGGTAGCGTTGTCACTTGAACTTGTCACATCAAAGTCCAGTGCCTTGTCACCTGTCACCATCGGCCTGACCAGGTTTTCACCCTTTTTCAAAAAGTAAAACGCAATGGCGGCCAGATGCAGCGCCACCAGCGCCAGCAAGATCAGCTTGCCAACTTCTTTGTGATAAAACGTGGCGTTGCCGACCCAGGTCGATGAAACGAATTTGACCAGTGGCCCGGCAGCGGCAATTTCATCATCGCTGAGCAGGCCGGATGCCACCTGCAAGCTCAGAAACCCAAACAGCGCAAACACTGAAAACGCCCCCAGCGGGTTGTGACCGACGGAATGTGCCGGTGTGCCTTGCCCCTGCAAGTAGCGCCAAATATCGCTTGGGCGGTAAATGAAGCTCTTGAAGCGCGACCAGTGCCCGCCAACAAAACCCCACGCAAGCCGAAACACCAGCAGGCTCAACACGCCATAGCCGAACCGGAAATGCCATTGCATCGCCGAACCACCAATTTGGGCGGTGATTACCAGGCCCACGACGCACAGAGCCAGCATCCAGTGAAACACGCGGGTTGGAGCATCCCAGACTCGAACAACAGTTTTCATAGGTACCTCGGGTTGGATATCATCTGCAGCAATTCTTAAATCACCATAAACTCGCACCCTGCCAGTTTTTAATCCAGTTTAACTTTGATCGGAATCCCATGACCAGATATTCTGCCGTTCTCCTTGCTGCCATCGGCGCCAGTCTCGCAGTGCCAGCTTTCGCCCAATTTGCCAAACCTGAAGATGCCATCAAATACCGCAAGAACGCGTTGTTTGTGATGCAACAAAACTTTGGCCGCGTTGCGGCCATGGCGGCTGGCAAAGCGCCGTTTGATGCAAAAATCGCCGCTGACAGCGCTGCCGTGGCAGAGTTTGTTGCCAAACTTCCGTGGGAAGGATTTGGTCCCGGAACTGACAAGGGCGACACCAAAGCCAAGCCGGAAATCTGGACTGACAAAGCCAAATTTGACGACTATGCCAAGAAAATGGAGGCTGAGATGAGCAAGCTCTCGATTGCGGCCAAGACCGGCAGCCTCGACAGCATAAAGGTCGCGGTCAACGCCACCGGTGGCACCTGCAAGTCCTGCCACGACGACTTTCGCGCCAAGTAACGGATTGGTCGCAGGCGCGGCGGGTGGCCACCTGCTGCCAGCGTTAAGATGACCGGTTTTTTAGTTCTGGCAAAGTGATCATCATGAAACGCCGTCAAGTCAACACCGCCCTTCTTCTGGGTTCTGTCAGTTCGCTGATCTTTTTCCATTCGGATGTATCGGCGCAATCTTTGACTGGCCTGTCCAATCAGCAGGTGTCGCAGGGCCTGAAGGCGGCGCTGGAGAAGGGTGCTCGCTCCGCCATCGAACTGCTGGGACGCCCGAATGGTTTTTTGGGCAATCACCGGGTTCGGATTCCGCTGCCAGGTTATTTGCAGGATGCTGCCACATTGTTGCGCAGCCTGGGCCAAGGCGCACGTCTTGATGAACTGATCAATGCCATGAACCGTGCCGCTGAAGCTG
Organism: uncultured beta proteobacterium; assembly: GCA_903873485.1. Taxonomy (GTDB): domain Bacteria; phylum Pseudomonadota; class Gammaproteobacteria; order Burkholderiales; family Burkholderiaceae_C; genus Rhodoferax. The sequence goes on from CAIQOO010000074.1 coordinate 7,600, forward strand.
CCGTGCCGCTGGCTCGGGACACCTTGGTTGGGGCGGTCAAATCCATGAGTTTTCAGGATGCCAAAGCCATTCTTGGCGGTGGCGACACGTCGGTCACCCGGTTTTTTGCCGACAAGACACGTCAGCCGCTGAGTCAAAAATTTTTGCCAGTTGTCAGCAAAACCACCGCCCAGGTCAACCTGGCTGAAAAATACAACCAGATTGCCGGCAAGGCCGCAGCCATGGGCCTGCTGCAGGGCGATCAGGTCAGCATCGAACGATATGTCACTGGCAAAACTCTCGATGGCCTGTATTTCATGATCGGCGAGGAAGAAAAAAAGATCCGCCAAGACCCTGTTGGCAGCGGCAGCGCCCTGCTGCAAAAAGTGTTTGGCGCGCTGAAGTAAGCCGGCGGCCCCGATCTCCATGGGTCCGATGCCACGGCGCACCGCCGTCTTTGTATTTGTTGCATTTGCCTCGGCCTATTTTCTATCGGCGCTGATACGCGCCATTACCGCCACGCTGTCGCCCACCCTGACGCAGGAGTTCGCCCTGCATGCGCGTGACTTGGGTTTGCTCGCAGGCGGATACTTTTTGGGGTTCGCCGCGACGCAACTGCCCTTGGGTACCTGGCTTGATCGTTACGGACCCAAAACGGTGGTACTGAGCCTGTTGACCATAGCCGTGGCCGGTTGTGCCGCTTTTGCCACGGCGACCAGCTTCAACGGCTTGTTGCTGGCGCGCGTCCTCAGCGGCATCGGGGTCAGCGCCTGCCTGATGGCCCCCTTGACAGGTTACCGGCGCTGGTTCGCGTCGGCCTCCCAGATGCGGGCCAACTCCTGGATGCTGATGACCGGCTCCATGGGTATGGTGGCATCCACCTTGCCAGTTCAATGGCTGCTGCCGGTGACGGGCTGGCGCCCCATGTTCTGGAGTCTGGCGGTGCTGGTGGTGATGGCGATGCTGCTGATTGCCTGGCTGGTGCCAGCCTGGTCCAAGGCCGCGCCAGCCCTTGCAGCCGAGCCGCAGCCGGCCACCCCGGAAGCCGGCTATGCGGCAGTCTGGCGACACCCCTATTTCCGCAAAATGGCCCCGATGGGGGTTTTCATTTACGGCAGGCTGGTTGCCATGCAAACCTTATGGGTCACACCGTGGCTGATTCGCATCAACGGATGGACCGCGTTGCAAGCCGCCAACGGCTTGTTCTGGCTCAACACGGCCATGCTGGTCACCTTTTGGGGCTGGGGCCTGATCAACCCTTGGCTGGCACGCCGTGGCTACAGCGCAGACCGCTTGATCACCGCCGGCATGCCTTTAAGCTTTTTCATTATTGCTATTATAATAATAGCTGGCAGCGCAATGGATATATGGGCTGGAGTGCTCTGGAGCATATATTGCATGGCCTGCACCCTGGTGGCTCTGGTGCAACCGGCGGTGGCCATGGCATTTCCATCGTCTTTGGCCGGACGTGCCCTGTCGGCTTATAACCTGCTCATCTTTTCAGGTGTTTTTGTGGTGCAGTGGGGCATCGGCCTGATGATTGATGGTTTCAAGGCCCTGGGCTGGAGCGAATCACAGGCGTTTCAGGCCGCGCTGGGGGTTTATTTGCTGTCAACCGTGTTGTCTTATGTTTATTTTCTGGCTGCAAAAAAGTCATAATCGGCGCAAGGGTTAACCCGCCAACAGGTTTTTGTCACGCCTGATTCATGGTGTCGCCTCAATCAACATGAACAATGGTATTTTCATCATCGCCCATGCGCCACTGGCCAGCGCCTTGCGCCAATGTGTGCTGCACGTGTTTCAGGACGCGGCCGCCGCATTGACTGTGTTCGATGTGCAACCCAATATGCCGACCGAAGAAAGCCTGGTGAGCGCGCGCTTGGCCATGGCCATGCTCAGCCGACCGCAAACCCTTGTGCTCACCGACATGTTTGGTGCCACGCCATGCAACATTGCGCAAAAACTCGTTGATGGTGTCAATTCCCGCCTGATTGCGGGTGTCAATTTACCCATGCTGATGCGTGTCGTGACCTACCGCAATGAACCACTCGATGCCTTGGTGGCCCGCGCCCTGGCAGGCGGAACACAAGGTGTCATGCAAGTCGCGGTGACAGCACCACAAAACCAGCCACGAAAATCTAATGATCAAAATCACCACGACTATCAGCAATAAGCTCGGCTTGCATGCACGCGCCTCCGCCAAGCTAACCAAACTGGCCGGAAGTTTCCCTTGCGAAGTCTGGATGTCGCGTAGCGGACGACGCATCAACGCCAAAAGCATCATGGGCGTGATGATGCTGGCTGCGGGCCAGGGTGTACAGATTGAAATCGAGACCCAGGGCGAGCGTGAGCAGGAGGCGATGGATGCCTTGCTGGCGCTGGTCAACGACAAGTTTGGAGAAGGTGAGTGACTTTTTCCATCCATGGCCTGGCAGTTGCACGCGGCATTGCGATTGGGCGGGCGGTGCTGGTGGCTTCAAGCCGACTCGATGTTGCCCACTATTTTATTGAACCCGCCCAGGTGATTTCTGAAATCAACCGGGTCCGCGATGGCCGCGATGCGGTGGTCAGTGAAATCCACCGTCTGCAGCTCAGTATTGGTCAGATGGGTGGCAAAGAGGTTCCCCATGAACTGACCGCCTTGCTTGATGTGCACCTGCTGCTGCTGCACGATGAAGACCTGGCTCTGGGTGTCAAACACTGGATCAGGGATCGTCTCTACAACGCCGAATGGGCATTGACCAGCCAGTTGGAGGTGGTGGCGCGGCAGTTTGACGAAATGGAGGATGACTACCTGCGCGAGCGCAAGGCCGATCTGGAGCAGATCACCGAAAAAGTCTTGCGTGCCATGCGCGGTGTGTCCTCGCCGGTGATCCAGCCGCAGGTGCGCACCAACCGCCGGGCGACCCAGCAGGATTTGCTGCTCGATGACACCGTTGATGTGCCGCTGATCCTGGTGGCGCACGATCTGTCGCCGGCTGACATGCTGCAGTTCAAGCAAAGCGTGTTTGCCGGTTTTGTCACCGATGTCGGCGGCAAGACCTCGCACACCGCCATCGTGGCACGCAGTCTGGACATTCCCGCCGTGGTGGGTGCACGCTGGAGCAGCCAGTTGATGCGCCAGGACGACTGGGTCATCATTGACGGTGATGCCGGTGTGGTGGTGGTTGATCCGTCGCCCATCATCCTGGCCGAATACGGCTTCAAGCAACGCCGGGTCGAACTCGAGCGCGGTCGTCTGGCCCGCTTGCGGCACACGCCGGCCATCACCATGGACGGGCAAAAGATCGAGTTGCTGGCCAATATCGAAATGCCCGACGACGCGGCCAGCGCCATCAAAGCCGGCGCCGCCGGTGTCGGGCTGTTTCGCAGCGAATTCTTGTTCATGGGGCGCCGTGGCAAACTGCCCAACGAAGACGAGCAATACAAGGCCTATCGGCGTGCCGTGGAAGGCATGCAGGGTCTGCCGGTGACGATTCGCACGGTTGATGTCGGTGCCGACAAGCCGCTCGATGAAAGCCTGCACGACGGTGCTCACCTGAACCCGGCGCTGGGCCTGCGGGCCATCCGCTGGAGTCTGGCAGACCCGGCGATGTTTTTAACCCAATTGCGCGCCATTTTGCGGGCTGCCGCCCATGGCCCGGTGCTGTTGCTGATTCCGATGCTGGTGCACGCCAGCGAAATTCGCCAGACCATGGCGCTGATTGACCATGCCCGGGTTCAATTGGACAACCGGGGTGTGGTGTATGGCCCGATCAAGGTTGGCGCCATGATCGAGATTCCGGCGGCGGCGCTGACGCTCAAGGTGTTTCTCAAGTACTTTGACTTTCTGTCGATCGGCACCAACGACCTGATTCAGTACACCCTGGCAATTGACCGGGCCGACGAGTCTGTCGCACATCTCTATGACCCGATGCATCCGGCCGTGTTGCGGCTGGTCGCCAACACCATTGCCGAGGCCCGGGCGTACGGCAAGCCGGTCAGCGTGTGCGGTGAAATGGCCGGTGACGTGAGCCTGACCAAATTGCTGCTGGGCATGGGCTTGCGCAGCTTTTCCATGCATCCGGCGCAAATTCTGACCGTCAAACAGGAGATTTTGCGTGCCGACACCGTTAAGCTCAGGCATTGGGCCGAATCGGTGATGGCAGAAGACGAACCCGGCAGACGGGTCGCCAAGGCCAATTGAATCAGCGTAACCGGTACACCAGCGCCGTCATCAACGAGGCCACCGGTGCGCGCACTGCGGCCAGTCGCAGCGCCAGCAGCATACCCATTACCGGCCAGGGAAACGGCAAGCACCCGGTGCGCCCAGCAGTTCACCCAATGACTGCATGGTAAAAAGCCGTTCTAGCCCTTTCAGAGCTTGCATGGCATGCTCCTAAAACCGTGGCAATTCGGGATGTTTGAGCTGCCCGCCACGTACCAGCATCCGGCCATATTCGGCGCAGCGCTGCAGTGTCGGGATGACCTTGCCGGGGTTGAGCAGGCCCAGGCGGTCAAAGGCGCGCTTGACGCCAAACATCTGTTCGTTTTCTGCCGCACTGAACTGCACACACATGCTATTGAGTTTTTCGATGCCAACACCGTGCTCGCCGGTCACGGTGCCGCCCATGGCGACACTGGTTTCCAGGATATCGGCACCAAACAGCTCGCAACGGCGCAATTGATCGGCATCGTTGGCATCAAACAAAATCAGCGGGTGCAGGTTGCCGTCCCCTGCGTGAAACACATTGGCGCAGCGTAACTGGTATTTCTTTTCCATCTGGCCAATTGCCAGCAGCAGGTCAGCCAGGCGTTTGCGCGGAATGGTGCTGTCCATGCACATGTAGTCCGGGCTGATGCGCCCGCTGGCCGGAAAGGCGTTTTTGCGCCCGCTCCAGAAACGCAGGCGCTCGGCCTCGTCGCGGCTGACGGCAATGGCGGTGGCACCGCAGCGGCGCAGCACCGCACTCATGCGACCAATTTCTTCTTCCACTTCTTCGGGTGTGCCGTCGCTTTCGCACAGCAAAATTGCCTCGGCATTCAGGTCGTAACCGGCATGCACATAATCTTCTACGGCAGCAGTCATGGGTTTGTCCATCATTTCCAGCCCGGCCGGAATGATGCCGGCGGCAATCACGGCAGCCACGGCATTGCCGGCCTTGCGCATGTCATCGAAACTGGCCATGATGCAGCGTGCCAGTTGTGGTTTGGGGATGAGTTTGACGGTGACCTCCGATATCACCAGCAGCATGCCCTCGGAGCCAATCACCACCCCCAGCAGATCGAGGCCCGGAGTATCGAGTGCATCGGAGCCGAGTGTCACCGCCTCGCCGTCCATGGTGAAACCTTTGACCTTGACAATATTGTGAAGCGTCAGACCGTATTTCAGGCAATGCACCCCGCCCGCGTTTTCGGCCACGTTGCCGCCAATGGTGCAGGCAATCTGGCTGGACGGGTCGGGCGCGTAATATAGGCCTAGCGGTGCTGCCGCCTCGCTGATGGCCAGGTTGCGCACACCGCACTGCACCACCGCCGTGCGCGCCACCCCATCGAGCTTGATGATCTTGTTGAACTTGGCCAGCGACAGGGTAACCCCCATGGCATGCGGCAGCGCACCGCCCGACAAGCCGGTGCCGGCCCCGCGCGCCACCACCGGCACTTTAAGTGCATGGCAGGTGCGCAGCACGGCCTGCACCTGCGCTTCGGTTTCTGGCAGTGCCACCACCAGCGGGCGCTGGCGGTAAGCGGTCAGGCCGTCACATTCATAAGCTGTCGTGTCCTCGCTGTTCCATAGCAGTGCGTGTGATGGCAAATAGGCCTGCAGCCCTTTCACTACTTGCGCTTGTAGCTCTGATTTTTGTAGCGTTTGTGGTGAGTCTGGGGATGTGTGTGCAGTCATGGTCAGATTCCTGTGGCGTAAGACATGAGCCACACTCTAAGCCAAATTGACCAGGCGTTGCGTGAAGAAACTTAACGGCATCTTTGAAAACCTGCCGCCACTCAAGCGGCTGGCATCACCACGGCAGCAAGTCAACGCCAATCGCTGGCTTGGCTGTTGCTCATTTTGATGTTTGTACCGGATAATTTTCACCTTTGATGAAGGAGTTGACATGATGAACCCCAGGGTCGATTCATTTTCCAAACCATGGATGCGGGTTTGCGGCTTGCTGATTTGTGCACTGCTTCTAAGCTCGTGCGGCGGTGGCTCAGGCAATGATGCGCCAATACCGCCGGTGTTGCCGCCAGTGCCGCCGCCGGTCAATGCCAGCGGACCTGGCGAATTCAAGGCGGCAACGCTGCTCAAGACCGTCTCAAGTGCAGAGATTGCAGCGGCGATCAGGCAGGACGGGGCAGCGGCGTTTGTTGCCAGTCCGCGTTATGCGGTAACCGCTTACCGGCTGGATTATTTGACAATTGATGGAGCGGGCCGGGAGATCCTTGCGTCGGCGCTGATGGCGCTGCCCCAGAAACCCGCCGGAGCATCCAGTCCGGTCGTGGGTTATCAACACGCCACCATCACCCGGGAGATCGAAGCACCGAGCCACATGACCATGCTGGCCAGTCCGGAAGTGGTCATGGCATCGCTGGGCTATATCGTTTTGTCGGCAGACTATGTGGGTTATGGCATCTCCAGGGGTGCCAGCCACCCCTACATGCTGTCGGGTCCATCGGCTGCCGTCGTGATCGACATGCTGACCGCTGCCAAGTTTTGGCGCCAAACCCAGCAGGTGCCAGACAACAAGCAACTGTTTCTGGGTGGCTATTCAGAAGGTGGCTATGTCACCATGGCCACGCACCGGGCACTGCAGGCGGGCATTTCCTCGCACCGCAACGAACTTGTCCGTGCGGTGCCGGCTGCCGGCCCGTTTGATGTGGCTTTGACGCTGGACGAAGCGCTGAAACTGGTGCGCCAGCAATACCCGGTGATCGGTCAGTTGCTAAGACCCGGCTTGCTGAAATACCTCAGTGATGCTGACCGCAACAATGTGCGCGATGCCTTGCTCCAGGCGGTGATGGGGGCCGATTCTGATGTGGTCTTCATGTCAACGGCGCTCGACGACTATCTTGCCGATGACCGGTCGTCGATCGAACTGCGCAGTGATGTTGATGACTGGCTGCCGGAGTTGCCGGTGTTTCTGTTTCATGGCCCTAGCGACACAACCGTGTCGTATTTGAATTCGACCCGCACCTTGCAGGCGATGCAGGCCAGGGGTGCCGCCAACCTGGTCAGCTTGGCCGACTGCAAAGCCGAGCCGGCCGGACATCTGGAGTGCGTACAGCCCTTTTGGCAGTTCATGCTGACCACTTTTGGCAAAGCCGCGAAAGACCTCTGATGCAAATCAATGACATTGATTTAAAAATGAGCCTAAACAACCCCGCTGTTCTGCCGTTAAAGAATTTACGAACGGAGGAAAGCCCCAGACCCATTCTGCCGCCTCAACACCATGCAACTGCCATCCATTGATCGAATCCAGAGCCTGCGGCCAGTCGCCGCAGAGATGGCTTCGCAAGCCACCGGTCGCGTGGTGCCTGTTGCCCCGGTCAACCCTGCCCCCCAGTCGGCCATTCCAGCCGAACCCCTGCCCAGCGTGATTAACCTGGTCAACCAGGCTGACAAGCCGAATGCCGGCGAGGGTGTTTACAGCAGCGTGTCTGACCCCACCCAACGGGGGTCGGACGCTGCAACACCCTTCAAAGACTGGACGACTCAGCGACCGGCTCCAGAAAAGTCCGAAAATCCGCCACCTGATCCTCTGTCCAAGGTCTTGCTCGACCAGATCAAGTCACTTTGGCTGGTCAGCGCCGGTGCCGTGCAGGTGCAGCAACAGATCAAGGATGAGGTTGACCTGTCGAAACCCGGCGTCAATGTCACACCCGGAGTGCTGGCAAGCGAGGTGTTCACCTACTCGCCAAGCAAGATCAACAAGACCGAAAAAACCCAGACTTTGATTCAGGATTCGGCACTCGTCCAAAGCCCGCCAGCGCAAACCTGAAAGCCGGTGCGGCTGATTTTTAGCTCATCGGCACCGGCGACAGTTCTGCTGCCTGCCAACTCGGCCTAATTGCGCACGCCGCTTGCCACATGGCCAGATGGCACATGCCGGGCGGCCGATTCAATGTGACCGGTCTGGTCGTCAAAAAAGAAGTCTGGCTCGAATTCACGCAAAAACTCGCCTTTGGCCAGCCCGCCCAGAAACATGGCCTCATCGACCTCGATGTTCCAATTCATCAGGGTGCGAATGGCACGCTCATGCGCCGGCGCGCTGCGGGCCGTGACCAAGGCGGTGCGAATGCTCATTTGGGGTGTGCCCGACTGCTGTAGCCGCTGCAAGGCCACCAGCAGCGGCTTGAACGGGCCATCAGGCAGCGGCTGCGCGGCTTTTTCAATTTCGTGTTGCTGAAAGGCTTGCAGCCCCTGTGCCTGGTAGATGCGCTCGGCTTCGTCGCTGAACAGCACCGCATCGCCGTCAAAGGCAATCCGCACTTCAAGCGGATGCGCGTCGCTGGCGTGGGCCGAGGCCGGATAGACCTGCGCCGCCGGCACACCCGCCGCCAGCGCGGCCCGCACATCGCTCAGATGGGTGCTTAAAAACAGGTTGGCGTGCAGCGGCTTGAGGTAGCGCCAGGGGGCCTGGCCACGGGTAAAGCTGCCGCGCTCGATCGGCAGGCCGTAATGCTGGGCCGAGCGAAACACCCGCATCCCTGACACTGGGTCGTTGCGCGACAAAATCACCACCTCGACCGGGTGGCCATCAGCGGTGTCTGCCGCCGAGTTGAAGGCCAGCAGCTTTTTGACCAGCGAAAAGGCCACGCCGGGCTTGGCCGGGCTGTCGAGCCGCTGCAGTTGCAGCGCCATGTAGGCCCGGTCATCGCCTTGCTCGAAAACCCGGTTTTCTTCTTCAAAGTCAAACAGCGCCCGGCTGGATATGGCCACCACCAGCTTGCCATCAAGGGTATTGCTCATGACTGCAAAAACAAACGGTAAACCGGGTTGGCGGTTTCTTCGACATGCGGGTAGCCCAGTGTCGCCAGAAATTCGGCAAAGGCCGCGTTATCCGCTTCGGGCACCTGCAACCCGACCAGAATGCGGCCATAGTCGGCCCCCTGGTTGCGGTAGTGGAACAAGCTGATATTCCACCCAGGGCGCAGCAGGCTCAAAAACTTCAGCAGCGCACCGGGACGTTCGGGAAACACAAAGCGCAGCAGGCGCTCGTCCTGCGCCAGCACAGACCGGCCGCCGACCATGTGGCGGATGTGCTCCTTGGCCAGATCATCATGGGTCAGGTCCAGCGTCTCAAAGCGGTGCTGGGTGAGGTGGGCGGCGATTCTGCCGGACTCGCCTCTGGCGGCGGTGGTCAGGCCAACAAATACATGGGCGTTGTTTGAGTCGCTGATGCGGTAGTTGAACTCGGTCACGCTTCTTTGCGCTTGCGGGCCGCCAAAGCTTGGCAGGTCGCCAATCAGCTCGCAAAAGCGTCTGAAGCTGCCGCGTTCTTCGGGAATCGTCACGGCAAACAGCGCCTCGCGTTCTTCGCCCACACCGGCGCGCTCGGCGACAAAGCGCAGGCGGTCAAAGTTCATGTTGGCACCACACAAAATGGCGGCGTAGGTTTCGCCCTGGGTGTTGTGCTGGGCAACGTATTGCTTGATGGCAGCGACCGCCAGGGCACCGGCCGGCTCGACGATGCTGCGGGTATCGACAAACACATCCTTGATGGCCGCACACACTGCGTCGGTGTCGACCAGCAGGTAGTCATCGACCAGGCTGCTGGCCACCCGGAAGGTTTCAACGCCGACCAGCTTGACCGCAGTGCCGTCCGAGAACAGGCCGACATCACTCAAGGTGACCCGCTGCTCGGCAGCTACCGACTGGGTCATGGCATCCGAGTCGTTCATCTGCACGCCAATCACCTTGATCTCTGGGCGCACCGCCTTGATGTAGTTGGCGACACCCGAGATCAGGCCGCCGCCGCCAATCGCCACAAACACCGCATCCAGCCGGCCCTGGTGCTGGCGCAGCAGTTCCATGGCAATCGTGCCCTGGCCAGCAATCACGTCCGGGTCGTCAAACGGATGGACAAAGGTCAGTCCGTCTTTTTTCTCAAGTTCCACCGCGCGGCCGTGGGCATCGGAATAGCTGTCGCCAAACAACACCACCTCGGCACCAAAGCCGCGCACCGCATCGACCTTGACCTGCGGCGTGGTGGTCGGCATGACGATGACCGCGCGGGTGCCGAGCCGCTGCGCACTCAGGGCCACGCCCTGCGCATGGTTGCCGGCCGAGGCGCAAATCACGCCCTGCTTCAACTGCGCCAGGCTCAGGTGCGCCATTTTGTTGTAGGCACCGCGCAGCTTGAAGCTGTGTACCGGCTGCTGGTCTTCGCGCTTGAGCAGCACGGTGTTGTGCAGGCGCTGGCTCAGGGCTTGTGCGGTTTCCAGGGCTGACTCGATCGCCACGTCATAGACGCGGGCGGTGAGGATTTTTTTCAGGTAATCAAAAGGAGTCAGATCGGGTGTTTTCATAGGTGGCTAATGATAAGCTGGCGATCAAGCGTGACAATCGCGCCTCACCATTCATTGAAGGATCAGACGTTTATGGAATGCACAGTCAACTGGACCGGGGCCATTGGCACCCGCTCCGGCATGGGGTTTGTGGCAGAAACCGGCAGCGGCCACACCCTGGTGATGGACGGCGCGCCCGATGCAGCCAAGCCTGAAAACGGCGGCTTGAACCTGGCGCCGCGCCCGCTGGAAACCCTGCTGGCCGGCACCGGTGGCTGCACCGCCTATGACGTGGTGCTGATTTTGAAGCGCGGTCGCCACGATGTGCGTGGCTGCACCGTCAAGCTCAAGGCCGAGCGGGCCGAGACTGACCCCAAAGTGTTTACCAGCATCAACATGCATTTCACCGTATCTGGCAAGGGTGTTCCCGCCGCTGCGGTCGATCGCGCGATTGCCATGAGTCACGACAAATACTGTTCGGCCAGCGTCATGCTGGGCAAGACGGCAGCCATCAGCACCAGCTTTGAGGTGCTTGAAATTTAAGCACTCAACGGATCAAACCCGGTGCGCCACAGTGGTCATCACCTTGGCTGCCGCAGCCATCAGGCTTTTAACCGGTGCCGGCAGGTCAATGGCGCCAAGCTCTTGTGCATCTTGCGCGTGGCGTGCTTCATCATCCTTCATCTGCGCCACGATGGCGCGCGAGGCATGGTCGCCGGCGGGCAGAAGAGCCAGGTGGCTGTCAAGGTGCGCTTCCACCTGGTTTTCGGTTTCCACCACAAAGGCCAGGCTCACCCGGTCGCCGAGCCGCCCGGCCAGCAGGCCAATGCCAAAGGCACCGGCATACCACAGCGGGTTAAGCAACGAGGTGCGCCCACCAAGCTCTTTCAGGCGTTGTTCTGTCCACGCCAAATGGTCAGTTTCTTCGGCGCTGGCCCTTATGAAATGGGCGCGGAGTGCTTCATTATCAGTAGCAAAAGCCTGTGCTGTGTAAAGTGCTTGGGCACACACCTCGCCAACATGGTTAACGCGCATCAGGGCACCGGCTTCCTTCTTTTCAAGTTCTGACAGATCAGTGGCATCGTGGGCCACCGTGGGGCAGGGCTGCGCAGCGCGGTGCGACGCAAACACGGTACGCAAGGCGGCATCCAAAGTGGTCAATAAACGGTCGATCATGGTAGCCTCATGCGAAACGACACAACCCTTTGCACCAAGGCAGCGTCATCGGATTCATGGAGGGCATCTGCAGACAACTGAACCAGCCTAAAAACCGGCCTGCCATAGCGGGTCACCGTCAGATCTTCGCCAGCAGCGACCCGTGATCAGAACCGGTGGCGCACGCCCAGTGCCAAGCCAGTGGAGTCTGTGCCTGCGGATGCCGTCACGCCACCAAGGTAGCCATTGCCGCCAGGTGCCACCTGGGCGAGGTTCTTGTTGTCAAAACGAACCAGCACGGCACTCAGGTCAGTGCGCTTGGACAGTGCATAGGTGTAGGCCACACCGTAAGACGAGACATCGGCATCAGCCGGACGATTGTCGTTGTAATTGTTGTAGGCCACCGAGACCGTGTGCGGGCCGGTGACATTGCGGTAGCCGATGTGGAACAGTGTGCCGTCTTGCTTGAAGGCTTCGATAAATGCCGACTGAATCTTGGCTGCCGTTGGTGCTGCCAAAGGACCCAGTGCCGCCAATTGAGGCAACAAGGCAGCAGAAATGACGGATAGACCATTGGGGTTGTCGTCGGTGATCTTGGACACCAGCGTACTGACCGAGCTGCTGCCAAAATTCATGGACGCACCCAACACGGATGACGTCAAGGACTTTTCACCCAATTCGTTGTTCTTGGTGTTGTAGCCAAAGCCCACCGAGAAAACGTCGGTTTTGTAACCTACATTGAAGCCGACCAGTTGACCCCGGCTACCGCCCTGAGCGGATTCGCCAGGTGCATACATCAAGGCACCCGAGATGCCATCCTTGACGATACGGTAGGCCAAGGCATTGGATGACCGAATTTCAAACACTGCAGGGAACTGCACAATCTGGCCTGCTGACAAGCCTGATTGCGTGGCCATGATGTCATAAGTGCCAAAGGTTTCATAAGCCGGCGTGTATTGACGGCCCGCCAGAATGGCACCCACAGGCGTGATCAAACCGACAAAGGCTTGCCGGTCAAACACATTGCCCGTCACATTCACGCCAAACTGTGCGGCCAACAGCCCATCGACACCGTTGACAGCCGCCTGGTAAGCGCCTTGGATCGCTGCTGATGGAGAGATGAGTCCCAGCAAGCTTGCCTGTGAATACCGGTCTGACAACTGGCTGCCCGAGATGGGCCGGTTGCTTGAGGATCCGGTATCGAGTTCGACCCGGGCTTCCAGCGTAAAAATTGCCTTGTAACCGCCACCCATGTCTTCGGTGCCCTTGAGACCCCAGCGCGAGCCTTCCATGATGCCGCTGGCAAGCTGGGTCACGGTGCCGCCTTTCAGGCCGCTGACCGAGGTGATGCCAGCATCGGCCAGGCCATACAGTGTGACACTGGATTGGGCGCTGGCCAGACCGGCGCAGCACAGGGCGCCGGCAACGGCTGCTGATTTGAGGGCAAAGGGCATGGCCGACTTGAGGTTGGAATGATTCATGATGGTTGAGCAGTGTAGAAAACAAAACAAAAACGGCAAGTTAAACGAACGACCGTTCACTTTTTTCAATGATGCACTTTTTCGGGGATTTTCTGCACAGGGTTTTCCCGCAACTGGTGCGCTGGATCAAATCTGGACAAAAACACCAACTCTTTGCCACTGTTGAGAAAAATCAAATTTTATTGGTTTGATGGGGGTCGGCAAAGATTGCGGGTTTGTTGCAACTGCGCGACAAAATCAGACCTGTAAAGCCATTTAATCGCTTGCGCAGGTCTTCAAAAGCAGATTTCAACTGCCTTCATGGTTAAATCGGTTTTGTGATGTTTTGTTCGCTCGTTTGAAACATTTGCACCACAAGCGTTTCAAATTTTCTGTTTTTTTTTGGAGTTTTGTTATGAAAAAAAGTCTGATTGCTTTGGCTGTTATGGCCGCATCCGGTGCTTCGTTTGCACAGTCTTCCGTCTCGGTTTATGGTTTGGCTGATATCTGGTTTGGTTCTGTCAAAGTTGATCTGCCAAATGGCAGCAGCACGACCACCACCAAGCTCGATAGCGGTGGAGTGAATACCAGTCGCTGGGGCCTGAAAGGTTCTGAAGATCTCGGTGGTGGTTTGAAGGCCAACTTCAAACTTGAGCAAGCAATTGCGCTTGATACTGGCGCTGCTTCTGGTTTCTCGCGTTATGCCTACGTCGGTTTTTCTGGCGGTTTTGGTGAAGTCAAGTTGGGAAAAACAGGCACCGCTTACGATGAGGTCAATGGTTCAGCCAACGCCGTGTTTAACTCTGCCTTGTCGGCTGAAAACTTCGTGTGGACTAACGGCACGTTAGGCGGTCATAGGGGATCCAATGACTACAACTGGAATCCCGCCAATACCATTCTCTATCTGTCGCCTGAAATGAGCGGCTTTAGCGGTGCGTTCAGCTACAGCTTGGGTGAAAACAAAACAGCTACAGTTGATGCAGGCAATATCACGTCGTTCAACCTCAAGTACGCTGCTGGCCCGATTCTGGCCGCTTTTGCGTACCAGAGCGAAAAGGCTACGGGCAATGCCGATGAAGAAAAATTTATGCAGTTGAACGGCAGTTACAGCCTCGGCGTAGCTAAGGTATTGGCAGCATACGGCAAGGTAACCAAAAACAACACTGCGGATGTCAATGAATTCCAGATTGGTGTTGACTATTCAGTGTCACCTGCATTGACGCTGTCTGCCAACTTCGCATCGTCCACGAGTGATTCGTACAAGGGCGCTCCTGAAGAAAAACGCTCTGGTTTTGGTATTGCTGCAGCTTATTCCTTGTCCAAGCGCACCTTTGTGTATGGTGGTTACAACGGTGCAACCAATGACAATGGCGGTGGTGGCGATACAAAAGTCGGCTTGTTGGCCGTTGGTGTCCAACACAACTTCTAATTGTTTCGGAGTTGGTTGATTCTGGCTTTGATTCAATTCCCTAAAAAAGCCGCCTTCGGGCGGCTTTTTTGTTGGGACGATGCGCCGATAGTCGGGTGCAGCTTGCAACCCAACCACGATTTCTTTCAAGCCACTTGGTATCCACTCAGCATTCCGACCCCGCAAGCGGGGCAGATGTTCGTGAAGAAACAAAAAAGACAGTGACGGTGGAAATAGCGCAGTGCGTGATTCATATATGCCAAATCAGCCTCTAGCCCCCGTACTGTATGCGCTGATAGCTCTGTTTTTCATATCGTGCTAAAGTTTTTTCTTATGCGCCATGACTGCTTGCAAGGCATCAATGAGCAAATTGGGAATACTTTTTCGGGTGCGGTGACCGCTGTTCACCTCCGCTTCAAGACGATCAAAAGAACGATCACAAGGACGTTTGGCGGATTGGATGATCAAAAGTACTGCCGGGCGAAGTTGGCGATTGCCAGAGCAATGACGATGCCCCACCATCCACTGCAATTTGTCGAGCTTGGCATCAAGGCCGTTCATGCGACGCTCTACTCTAACCACATCAGCGCGCCGGGTCTGAATGTCTGCCTTGCTCGCCAGAGAAGTATCAGGCACCTCTGCAAAAGCTTCGCGCTGCGCATCTGCCTGCTGCCGCAGCAAGTTCCCGGCTTGCACCCACTTTTTCCAGGCATTCAACGAACTTCAGGGTGCCGAATGTGATGCGGCTCATGCGCCGGAGTTTGCCTGCCCGGTGCTCCTTTTGCAGGGGCGGGCGTTGTAACAACCCCACATTGGTGCGTTCAATCCATGCCAGACGCTTGAAAACGCTTTGCGCGGATGGGCGGCTCTGTTTTAATCCACTCAGCTTCTGTTAGAGAAGTGAAACGAAGTGCGAAAAAGCGCTTCAACGAAATCAACAACTTTGGAGTAATTCAATGAAAAAATCGCTCGTCGCGCTGGCTGTGCTAGCCGCTTCCGGTGCCGCCATGGCCCAGTCTTCCGTCACTTTGTACGGTGTAGCTGATGTCGGCTTTGCAGTGGAAGACAATGGTACAACTTCTACAACCCGCATGGATTCAAGCAACTTGAATGGCAACCGTTGGGGGCTGAAGGGTGCCGAAGACCTCGGCGGTGGCCTGAAAGCCATTTTCGTAATCGAAAGCGGGTTTAGCCTTGACACGGGTGCTCAGGCCAGCGCGACATCGCTTTTTAACCGCCAATCTTATGTTGGAGTCAGTGGCGGCTTCGGTACCGTCAAGTTCGGACGTCAAATGAATTCCGTTTATTCAAATTCCGGCACTTTTGATCCGTTCGGCGATGCGCTGGCTGGTGATACTGCTCGCCTGCTGAACTACCAAGGCAGCCGCACCGACAATGCGATTACTTACGCCTACGCTGCCAGTGGCTTCCGTGGTGAATTCCAATACGCTTTGGGTGAGGTTGCTGGCAACAGTTCCGCCAGTCGCATGATTGGTGGCTTTGTGGGTTACAAAAATGGCCCGATCGACGTGGTTTTGACGACTCAAGACACGCGTAATGCAACCGATACCGACAGCACCAAGGTGACCTTGTTGGGCGGAAATTACAACTTTGGCTTCGCCAAGGCGTTTTTGACCTTTGACATGGAAAAAGGCACAGGTACAACTGACCTGCGTCACCTGGTTGTTGGTGCAACTGTTCCCATCGCTTCTGGCTCACTCATGCTGTCTTACATCCAGCGTCAAGATCAGGTAGTTGATGACAAAGATGCTGAGCAATTTGCGATTGGCTATACCTATGATTTGTCCAAGCGTACTGCGCTCTACACCAGCTACAGCCGTTTGACGAACGATGCCAAGTCTTCGGTCAAAGTCGTGAAAGCTGGCGACACAAATTCGTTGTTCAACTTGGGTGTTCGCCACTTCTTCTAATCCAGCGCTGGCGCAAGCCAGTTGAAGCTGAAAGTTCAAAACCTCGCCCGGGCAACCCGGCGGGGTTTTTTTGTTGGCTATCGTCGCACACCACTTGACATCAAAATGCTAAACTTTCAGCCATGTCCACCATCACCTTTGACACTCACAAATTTGTTCGAAGACTCCAAGAAGCCGGCTTTGACGAGAAGCAAGCCGAGGGCCTGACTGAGGCGATGCGTGCAGCCATTGATGAGACTGAGTTGGTTACAAAAAAAGATTTGCAGATTGAGCTGGCACCCGTCAAGGCCGACCTGAATCTATTGAAATGGATGATGGGCGCCCTGGTCGCCATCGCCGTCGCCAACTTTTCAAAGCCGACTTTCCTTTATGGCTACCATTACTTTTGACACCCATAAGTTCGTTCGAAAGCTTCAAGAAGCCGGTTTTGATGAAAAACAGGCCGAGGGCCTGACGGAGGCATTGCGCGCTGCGATCGATGATTCCGGGCTGGTCACGCGGCGTGATTTGCGCGAGTTTGAGTTGCGGCTGGATCCACGATTTGAAAGTATCAAAGGGGATATGTCGCTTGTGAAGTGGATGATGGGCGCCTTGATTGCCATCTCTGTCGCCAACTTCTCGAAACAGTTTTTCTGAGTGCCAAAGCCGATGAAGCAAGCCCGGCTGGCGACCGCTGTGGCTTATTCCACCGTCACTGATTTGGCCAGGTTGCGCGGCTTGTCCACATCGGTGCCCCGGGCGCAGGCCGTGTGGTAGGCCAGCAACTGCAGCGGCACCACGTGCAACAGGGGTGAGAGCTGGCCGTAGTTCTCTGGCATCCGGATCACGTGCAGGCCGTCGCCGCTGTTTATGCGCGAATCCGCATCGGCCAGCACATACAGCACGCCGCCACGGGCACGCACCTCATGCATGTTGCTCTTGAGTTTTTCCAGCAGCGCGTCATTGGGGGCGACGGTGACCACCGGCATGGCGCTGGTCACCAGTGCCAGCGGGCCGTGCTTGAGTTCGCCGGCCGGATAGGCCTCGGCATGGATGTAGCTGATTTCCTTGAGCTTCAGGGCGCCTTCAAGGGCAATCGGGTAATGCAGGCCACGGCCCAGAAACAGCGCATTTTCTTTGGCGGTAAAGTCTTGCGCCCAGGCGATCACCTGCGGCTCCAGCGCCAGCACTGCCTGCAATGCGGCGGGCAAGTGGCGCAGCGACTTGATATGGCGCGCCTCCTCGACATCGCTGAGCCGCCCGCGCGACTGGGCCAGTGCCAGTGTCAGCAAAAACAGCCCGGCCAACTGTGCGGTGAAGGCCTTGGTCGAGGCCACGCCAATTTCCACCCCGGCGCGGGTGATGTAGGCCAGTTCGCATTCGCGCACCATGGCGCTGCTGGCCACGTTGCAGACCGTCAGGGTGTGTGTCATGCCCAGACTGGTGGCGTGGCGCAGCGCTGCCAGGGTGTCGGCGGTTTCGCCGCTTTGGCTGATGCTGACCACCAGCATGCGCGGGTTGGGCACCGATTCGCGGTAGCGGTATTCGCTGGCCACCTCCACCTGGGTCGGTATTTTGGCGATGCTCTCCAGCCAGTATTTGGCGGTGCAGCCGCTGTAGTAGCTGGTGCCGCAAGCCAGAATCAGCACCGAATCAATCTCTTTGAAGACCCGCGCCGCGCTGGCATGGGCGCCGTCAAACAACTCCGGCATGATGTTGTCCACACCCTGCAAGGTGTCGGCAATGGCGCGCGGCTGCTCAAAAATCTCTTTTTGCATGTAGTGGCGGTATGGCCCCAGTTCTGCCGCACCGCTATGGGCATGGACCGTTTTGACCGGGCGTTGCGCTGGCGTGAGCGCCTTGAAGGCCTTGTCTGCCAGCCAGTATTTACCCAGTTGGATATCGGCCACGTCACCTTCTTCCAGATAAATAATCTGGTCGGTGACACCCGCCAGGGCCATCGCGTCACTGGCCAGGTAGTGCGCCTGAGCGTCTGCGCCAACACCCAGAATCAGCGGCGAGCCGGCGCGTGCACCCACCAGCCGGTGCGGCTCGTCCTTGCAAAATACGGCAATCGCGTAGGCACCACGCAGTGAAACCAGAGCGGCTTTGACGGCATCAAACAAGTCACCGTCATACAGGCTGTCGATCAGGTGGGCAATCACTTCGGTATCGGTCTGGCTTTGAAACACATAGCCTTTGGCCTGCAGGGTGGCCCGCAATTCGTCGTGGTTTTCAATGATGCCGTTATGCACCAGCGCAATGCGGCCGGGTCGCTGGCCGGCATCGATGCCGGGGCCGTGGCTGAAATGCGGGTGTGCGTTGTGTACGGCAGGCGCACCATGGGTGGCCCAGCGGGTATGCGCAATGCCGGTGCTGCCCGCCAACTGCGTGCTGCTGATCTGCTCCATTAGCTCGGCGACCCGCGAAGTGCTGCGCGCGCGCTGCAAGCCATTGGCATACACCGCCACGCCGCAAGAGTCATAGCCGCGGTATTCCAGCCGGGCCAAACCTTGCACCAGAATCGGGACGATATTTTTGGTTGAGACTGCACCGACAATGCCACACATAAACTGCTCCTTGAATGAGACCTTGATGTTAGAGATGTCAATGTGAAATAGGTGTTCAATTTTTTGTTATATTTGATTTTTTATTTCTACAATAATTTGCTTTGAAGTTTTATTTCAATATAAGCTGAATTTCGAATGAAAACATCATTGTCTTTTCGTCATTTTTTGTCGGCACAGGCGCATGGACGCGCCTGAGCTTGACGCAATTGACCTGCAGTTGCTGACGCGGTTGCAGCTTGATTCGTCCCTGAGCAACCAGGCTTTGGCCGAACTGGTGCATGTGTCGCCGCCAACTTGCCTGCGTCGCGTCAAGCGGCTGCATGAGGCCGGGCTGATTGAGCGCGAAATCGCCGTGCTCAGTGTTGACATTCTGGCCCGGGTGCTCGGTTATGGCTTGACGGCGCTGCTGGAGGTCACGCTGGACCGGCAAGACCAGGCCGCGCTCGAAGCCTTTGAGCAGCGCGTCATGCAAGAAGACGCAGTGCAGCAGTGTTACCGGGTGTCGCCGGGTCCGGACTTTTGTCTGGTGGTGCATGCCGCCAACATGCCCGACTACCTGGCGTTAACCCAGCGGCTGCTGACGGCCGATGCCAATGTGCGCAATGTAAAAACTTTTTTCAGCATCAAGCGCAGCAAATTTGGCGCCCGGCTGCCGCTGCCCAAAACGACGCATTGGGCGCCATCGGGGTGACGCTAGGCCACCAGCGCCAGTGCGCCAAAGTCGCCGACTTTTTCACCCAGGCCGGCGCTGACCAGTTCGCAGCCATCGGTCAGTGGCGGCAACTTGCCATGAATCGCGTTGCGCAGACGCGGCAGCAGGTAGTCGCGGTGGTGCCAATAGACACTGCCGCCGATGCTGATGCGCGCCAGGTCGAGCGTGGCGATCAGGTTGTAGAGCATCCTCCCCATCACCTCACATATATCATCAATAATGGCTGTAGCCCTTATGTCACCTGCGTAAGCTGCTATAAAAAGACTAGCTGAGTCAGCGTAACCGGACGGTGCAAAACGCCGTGCCAGGGCATTGCCGGCAATCAGGCTTTCGACATCGCCGACGTTGCCGCAGCCGCACAGCGCGTCATCGTTGTCGCTGACAAAAATATGACCGGCATGACCGGCATTACCGTTTTTGCCGCGCAGCACACGGCCATCGACACACAGCCCGGTGCCAATGCCGGTGCTCCAGGTGACATAAGCACAGTTGTCCAGCGCCACACCATCAAGTTGCAAAGCGCCCCAGCGCCGCTCGGCCTCCAGCGCGCCAATCCCATCGTTCTCGACCCGTACATGGGCAAAAGCGGCGCGCAGTGGCGCTTCTAGCAAGGCGGTTTTCCAGTCATTGGGCAAACCGCGTGCCCGTCCAGCCAGTCCGCCACAGATATTGGGCGTGGCCAGTTCGACCTGGCCACGATGGCGCACAAACGGCCCGCATGATGCCACACCGACCCGGGCAATGCGCTCCACCGGCACACCCGAAGCAGCACAGCTCTGGCCGATCAGCCGAATGATCTGCTGGCCCAGCGCATCGTTGCTGCCAGAGGTGGCAGTCGGCTCGAAAACCTTGCCGCGAACGCCTTGCGCATCGACGATATTGACCGCTACCTTGGTGCCGCCAATATCGACACAGGCCACAGGTGCGGCGCCAACCGGCAGCCTGAAACCATCCAGCAATATATTTGAGCTCATAAAATCTGTCCTGAAACATTGACCCCCCGAGTATCACGCACGACCGTAGTCATCGCTCAGCGCAAGTTTGCCCCCACCCAATGCACGATGTCGCTGGCACCCTGGGCACCGGCGCGGCGTGCCAGCTCTTTGCCCCGGGCAAACAGCACCAGCGTCGGAATGCTGCGGATGTTCAAGCGCGCCGCCAGACTTTGAGCCACTTCGGTATCGACCTTGGCGACACGCACCTGCGGCTCCAATTGGGCCGCAGCCTGCTCATAAGCCGGCGCCATCTGGCGACACGGGCCACACCAGGGTGCCCAGAAATCGACCAGCAGCGGAATCTGGTTGCGGTGCAGGTGCTTCTCGAAAGCGGCTTCATCAAGCGCCGTGGAATGCGCCTCAAACAGCGGCTTGTGACACTTGCCGCAGTCGGCTGCGCGGGTCAGGTCAGCTTGCGCCACCCGGTTGGTGGTGTGGCAATGGGGACAAACAATGTGCAGTGCATCAGTCATGGCAGTACCTTTCTGAACAAGCAAATTGCGGCAATTGCTGCTTTTTCAAGCGTGCCGGGTGACATCAGAGCACTTTTGAGATGCCTGCAGCCACCAGACTCAAAATGATGGTGGTGGTCAGCGGGATAAAAATCTGGCGGCCAAAAATCTTGAAACGCAGGTCGCCCGGCAGTCGGCCAAAACCGAGCTTTTGCAGCCAGGGCGTAAAGCCGTTGATCAAAATCAGCGCCAATAAAACAACGATCAGCCAGCGGATCATGGGGTGATGGCCTGGTTACAGCGTGTGCGTTTTGTCGCCATGCGCAAAGCCGAGTGCTTGCCAGGGCGCGCCCTGGTAAAAACCGATCACCTTGAACAACTCGCCCATTTCATGCTCCATCAGCAGTTTTTGTGCCATCACCCGGGTTGGCAGGTCGGCCGCCTGCAGTTGCGCGGGCAAACCACAGTTGATCAAAAAGTGTGCCTGGTTGCAGTAGCCCAGCACACCCAGACCGGCCGTATTGCCAGCCAGCGCCAGACCGGTGAAGTTGACATGCGCGGTGATGTCTTTTTGACCGACATTGGTCAGCGGATCTGTATCGGCCTGATGCGCCTGGTGGCACATCACCGTGCCCATGTGCCGCTGCGGGTGGTAATACTCGGCTTCAGGAAAGCCGTAATCGATGAAAAAGGCCGCGCCGCGCACCAGTTTGTCACCGAGCGTGCGCAGCAAGGATTCGCCCTGCAAGTGAATTTCGGTCAGGTAATCATGCGCACCCGCCACCGGCAGCGGCGGGCGCAACTCGGTCGGGCGGTCTTGCCAGACGAATGTGGGGCTGCCATCCATTGCCTCCGCGCCCAAAGCCACGCCGCGTTCGTGCCAGAACCCCTGGCTGCGCGCCAGCAACTTGACCGGCACGGCATCCAGCAATTCATTGCCCAGCAGCACGCCTGACAGTTGTTGCGGCAAGGCATCGACCCAGCGCACCTGCGCTTCAAACCCGGCCAAAGTGGCGCGCTGGCGCTGGCGCAGACTGCCTGAAATATCGACGATGGTGTAACGCTGCAATGGCACGCCCTGCGCCTGCAAGGCTTGCAGCACCTGCAAGGCCAGCGCACCCGAGCCGGCGCCAAACTCCCACACTTCGGTGGTGCCGGTTACCTGCAGGGCCTGCGCCACCTGCTGCGCCAGGGTCCAGCCAAACAAGGGGCTTAGCTCGGGCGCGGTGACAAAGTCGCTGCCGGCAACCCGCAACCCATCCTGCATGGCGTAGGGCAAGCGGCCAAACTTGGCACTGTCGCAGGCGTAATAGCCCAACTCTGGCGTGTACAAGGCCAAGTGCATGAAGGCATCAAAGCCAATCCAGCCCGCTGCGTCATGGATGTCTTGTGCAATTTTGCGGCACAGCGCGCTCGTTAAACTCGGGGGTGATGTCATAGCCTGTGGATTGTCCTTGAATGTCTAACGAAACCCCTCCCGCCCTGCGCCCGCGCACTGTTTTAATCACCGGTGCGGCCAAGCGGCTGGGCCGCGAAATTGCCCTGACCCTGGCCCGCGAGGGCTGGCGGGTTGCCGTCCACTTTCGCGACTCGGTCGAAGATGCTTCTAAAACTGTAGCTGACTGCGCAAGACTGGCGGGGGCTAGCGCCTCATTTCGTGCCAATCTGGCAAATGAGACGGCGGTGCGCAACCTGCTGCCCAATGTGATCAGCCAGTTTGGCTATGTGGATGCGCTGGTCAACAGCGCCTCCACCTTTGAGCATGACACGACCGAAACCTTCAGCTTTGCCGCCATGGAAAAACACATGCGAAGCAATGCCGGTGCGGCGATTTTGCTCAGCCAGGCGCTGCATGATCACCTGCAAAGCCGTGCTGATGCCAGCGGTGTGGTGATCAACCTGCTGGACCAGAAGCTGTGGAACCCCAACCCCGACTTCACCAGCTACACCCTGTCCAAAGCGGCACTTGAGGCGGCCAACACCATGCTGGCGATGGCGCTGGCGCCGCGCATCCGGGTGGTCGGCGTGGCGCCGGGCCTGACGCTGGCCAGCCACTGGTCCAAACCGGACAACCTAGTCGGTGCGCCGCAACCCGGTATGCTGGAATTTTCTTCCACCGCCAGCGATGTTGCCGCCACCGTGGCGTTTGCCTTGAACAACAAGTCGATCAACGGCACCACGCTACTGGTCGATGGCGGCCAGCATCTGGCCCTGCACAATGCCGCCGCCAATCGGTCGCCTGCAGCCGCCACTGCGCACCATGTCTAAAAATGTGCTGATCACCGGTGGTGCCCAGCGGCTCGGGTCGCTGCTGTGCCGCTGCTTTGCCCAGGCTGGCTGGCAGGTCTGGTGCCATTACCACCGGTCGGATGCAGCGGCTGAACTGCTGCGGGCTGAACTGCAGCAGCAGGGCTGGTCGATGCAGACAATTGCCGCCGATCTGGCGGATCAGGCACAACGCCAGGCGATGATGCGCCAGATCATGGCGACATCGGGTCCGCTGCATTGCCTGGTCAACAATGCGTCGAGCTTTGAGCCAGACAGCGCCACTGCCTTTGACCTGAATGCAGCGCGCGGGCAACTCGAAGTCAATCTGCTGGCCCCGATGGCGCTGTCGGCCCTGATGGCCGAAACACTGCCGCAGCATGACCCGACCGGTGCACGCAGCATCATTCATCTGCTCGATCAAAAGGTGTTCAACCTGAATCCGGACTATTTTTCTTACACCCTGTCCAAACTGGCGCTGGAGCGCGCGGTGGCGCTGCAAGCGCAGGCGCTGGCACCCCGGCTGCGGGTTTGTGGCGTGGCACCAGGCCTGATGTTTTTGAGCGGTCCGCAAACCCAAGACAACTTTGACCAGGCCAGCCGGATCAACCTGATGCGCCAGCCGACCGATCCAGGACAAGTTGCCGCAAGCTGCCTGTTTCTGGCCGACAACCCCTGCATCACCGGCGTGACGCTGGCGGTGGACAATGGCCAGCACCTGATCCCCTTGCCGCGCGACGTGATGTTTGTCGTGCAAGACCTGCTCAAAGATGCCCGATGCATAACACCGACCTGAGTAACTTGGCGCTGCGTTGCCGCAGGCTGTTTCTGCGTGACCATGTTCTTGACATCATGATCGGTGCCCATGCTTTTGAAAAAGGCCAGCCGCAGCGGGTGGCCTTCAATGTAGAACTGTTTGTGCCCTATGCACATTCCACGCCGCAAAGTGACTGCCTGGCCGAGGTGGTGGATTACGATTTTGTGCGTGAAGTGATCGCCCGACGGGTGCGCGTTGGGCACATCGAGTTGCAGGAAACCTTGTGCGACCAGCTTGCCGCCGAGTTGCTGGCGCATCCGCAAGTGCAGGCGGTGCGCTTGTCAAGCTGCAAACTCGACGTGTACCCCGACTGCGCCGGGGTTGGCGTTGAGGTTTTTCTGATGAAAGAAGGGCCATGATGCATGCCATCACCGGTTTGCAGACTCTGACCCTCACCGGGCTGCGTTTTGATGCCAACCTGGGCATTCTGGATGCCGAAAAGACCGCCCCGCAGCCGATTCAGGTGGATGCCGAACTCAGCCTGGGCGCGCAGCCGCTGCTGCCGCGCGACGACGACATCACCCATGTGCTGGACTACCGCAAGGTGCGCAAGATCATCATTGATGAATGCACCGCCGAGCATGTCAACCTGCTCGAAACCCTGATTGGCAAGCTGGCCAGCCGGCTGATGCGCCTGCCCGGCGTGACCGGCGTGCGGGTGAAAATTGCCAAACTGGAGATTTTTGCCGACTGCGAAGTGGCCATCCGGATGGAAGCCGGGCAGTGGTAAACCCGCAAAACATGGAACCGGATCGGCAGCTATTTATAAATAATCCATTCAAATCAATGTTTTGCAGAAATAAGTCAACAAAATTATTCTGCATTTATAAATTTTTATCCTGCATTTTGTCTATCCAAACCCAGCTCGGTGCCTTGCGTGCGCCGATGTTGCTGATCTTGCCGGCACGCCGCATGTTGCTTAGCAGATTGCTGATTTTGTTGCGCTTTTGCGCTGCATCCAAAACATCGCTCAACTTGTCCCACAGCAGTTTTTCAATCTCCAAGCGGGGCGATGCGCCAAATTGGGTGAGGTAGTCTTGCACCAGTCGGGCATAAAACGCATCGTCTTGTGCGCGGGTGCGGATGTATTCGGCCTTGCTGGCGGTCGCTGTGGCCACGCTGGCAGAGACATACAGGTGCGGTTTACGGCCTTCGACCAACCTGGCTCGCCGCAAGTGTTTCACTACGGAATCGTCCAGCGGCAACTGTTTTTGAACCCGATCAAGCGCCAAAATATCAGCCAGTGACATGCCGTGTTGGCCTATTCTGCCCATCTGGCTGGCGCGCAAGCTATCATCACCCGCAACCTGCGCGACTTTGCCAAAAGCCCCGTGCGCGCATACACCCCGGCCCAATTTTTGGTCCTGCAAACCCCATAAAGAACCCATGAACGCTCTCTGGCCCGATACCGAAGCCGTTGCCGACGTGCAAGACGACGGACCCCGCGACACCACGGCTGCGACATTGGCATCTACCTGCGCCAAAGAATCCAAAAACGAACGCAATGCAACGCTGCGCGCCGCGCGTGAAATCAACAAGCTCGAAAAACGCCTGTGCCGCCAAGTGGGCCAGGCCATCATCGACTTCAACATGATCGAAGCGGGCGACCGGGTGATGGTCTGCATCAGTGGTGGCAAGGACAGCTTTGGCCTCCTGGACATCCTGCTGAAGCTGCAAAAGCGCGCACCAATCAACTTCGAGATTGTGGCGGTCAACCTGGACCAGAAACAACCCGGTTTTCCGGCGCATATCCTGCCCGACTACTTGCGCCAGCTCGGTATCGAGTACCACATTGAGACCCAAGACACCTACAGCATCGTCAAAAAAGTGGTGCCCGAGGGCAAAACCATGTGCAGCCTGTGCAGCCGGCTGCGCCGAGGCATCTTGTACCGGGTCGCCGACCAGCTCAAGATCAGCAAAATCGCGCTGGGCCACCACCGCGACGATATGCTGCACACCTTCTTTTTGAACCTGTTTTTTGCCGGCAAGCTCAAGGGCATGCCGCCCAAGCTGGTCAGCGACGACGGCGGTCACATCGTGATCCGACCGCTGGCCCATGTGAATGAAAAAGACCTGATCCGCTGGGCCGCGCACCGGCAGTTTCCGATCATCCCGTGCAGCCTGTGCGGCAGCCAGGAAAACCTGCAACGCCAGGAAATCAAGCGCATGGTGCAGCAGTGGGAGCGCCAATACCCGGGCCGCACCGAGACCATGTTCACCGCGCTGCAAAATGTCGTGCCGTCACACCTGATGGATGCCCGGCGTTATGATTTCAAGGGCATCCAGATCACCGGCGCAGCCGATGCAGACGGTGACCGGGTGTTTGATGAGCAAGCGTTCCCGCTGCCCGCCTTGTCTGGTGTTGGTGTGGTGCAGTTTGGGGTTTAAGTACCAAATAACCTTCTAGCCCTTATGAATAAAGCGTTGATAGCTATATTTATAGTAGCAAGTTCAGTCTCTGGCTGCACCGGTGTGCGGTTGGTGGACAACCAGGTCAGCAGTTTTGCAGCCAGATCCGTGGCGCCTGGTTCGAGCTACCGCTTTGAACGTCTGCCGTCGCAGCAGGCCGAGGCCGCCACGCAAGACCGTCTTGAGCGCAGCGCCGAGGCGGCGCTGGCCCGGGTTGGTCTCAAGCGGGCCGATACGTCGGCCACGCTGATCGCCCAGGTTTTGTTGACGCAGCGGGTCGAGATCGGCTCCATCGATCGGCCCGCGTTTGGCTGGGGTTTTGGCTGGTTCGGCCGCCACGGTGGCATCAGCCTGGGCCACGGGCCGCTGTTTCCGGGGCTCGATGAGCGGCCCAATTATTGGCGCGAGGTGCGCCTGACCCTGCGCGATGTAGCGACCCAAACCGTGGTGTTCGAGACCCGCGCCAGCCACGACGGCCCCTGGTCTGACAGCACGGCGATTGTGCCGGCCATGCTCGATGCGGCGCTGCAGGGCTTTCCCGATCCCCCGCAAGGCGAGCGGCGCGTCAATATCGAAATTGCCCGCTGAGGCTGCCGCTTTGGCCGGTTCAGAGTCGCACATCTCGGGCGACTCTGCCGGATGTCATATTTCGTTTGTATGATCGGTGGGGTCGCCAGCCTGTTTTTGCCGCCGGGATTGTCGGCAAACCATTGAGTTCCTTGCCATGCCCACAGAAGATACCCGCTCCGAAACCATTGATGTCACGCAGTTGCGGGTGGGCATGTACATCGAGCTTGAACTTGGCTGGATGGCGCATCCGTTTCCCACCGGCAGCTTCAAGATCAGCTCCGACAAGCAGATTGACGTGATTCGCGGGCTGGGGCTTAAACAGATTCGCTACATCCCCGGCAAAAGCGACCTTATGACGATCGCCGAACCGGTTGCAGCGGCAGAGCCGACAGCCGCCGAGCCAACCGAAGCCGCCCCGGTTCGCGCTGACGCACAGACGCGCGACTTGCAATTGCGCAAGCAACGTAGCGACATGCTGGGCGCGCAGCAACGCGAGTTGATCGCCTGCGAGCGGCGTTACAGCCAGACGGTTCGGGCCTACAAACAGGTCATCGAGCAGGTGGAAAGCCAGCCGGTCAAGGTCATGGAGCAATGCCGCGACATGGTCGCGGGCTTTGTCAGCGAACTGCTCGGCGCCGGGGAATCGGCGATCCGATTGCTGTCGGACGGCATGGGCGACAAGCTGGCCCTGCATCCGGTCAATGTCAGTGTCATCGCGCTGCTGCTGGGCAAATACATGGGCTTGCCAGCGGACGAGATGGCTGACTTGGGGATGGCGGCTTTTTTGCATGATATCGGCAAATTGCAGTTGCCTGAGCGGGTGCGCTGGCAGGAAGACAACTTCTCCAGCGCCGAGCAAAAGATGTACCAGCAGCATGTGGTCATGGGCGTGGCGCTGGCCAGACGTATGGAACTCGCGCCCGGTGCGCTGCAAGCCATTGCGCAACACCACGAGATGGTCGATGGCAGCGGTTTTCCGGCCCGGCTCAAAGGCGATGTGCTGTCGCGGCCGGCCAAGGTGCTGGCGCTGGTGGACCGCTACGAAACCCTGTGCAACCCAAGTCGGTCGACTGCGGCAGTCACCCCGCATGAGGCGCTGGCGCTGATTTTTGCGCAATTGAAACCGCGTTTCGATGCCACCGTGCTGGGTGCCTTCATTCGCATGATGGGGGTGTATCCACCCGGCTCGATCGTGCAACTGACCGATGAGCGCTATGCCATGGTGGTGTCGGTCAACTCGTCACGGCCACTCAAGCCACGCATCATCGTTTTTGAGGCGCGGGTGTCCAAGCACGAAGCGCTGATGCTGGACCTGGAGAGCCAGCCCGAGCTGGGCATTCGGCGCAGCCTCAAGCCAGCCAGCTTGCCGCGTGCGGCGATGGATTATTTGTCGCCACGTCAGCGCATCTGTTATTTTTTCGAGCGCGCCATTGACCCGCCAATGGAAGGGGCCGGGCCGTGAAACGCATCGCCTGGGCACCGCTGATTGACGGCCTGCTGGAGTCGGTCTGGCTGGTGGACCCGGTCAGTCTGCGGATTCTGGCGGTCAACCAGTCCGCTTGTGATCTGATTGGCCTGAGCAGGGAGGAACTGGTGGGCAAGCTGGTGGTTGATTTGGCAGCAACGCCGCAAGACCAGTTTTTTTGGGAAGACGTGGCCGCCGGGCAAGCCGATGGCATTCACTCGGAAACCTTGTTGCGCGCTGCCGATGGCATGCCGGTGGCGGTTGATCGCCGGGTCAGCCGGGTCTGGCCCGAGGCCGATCGGGCGGTTTATCTGGTCGGCATCCATGACTTGCGCCAGCAACGCCGGGCCGAAAACGAGCTGGAAAAACTGGTAGCCGAACTGCGTGCCACGCTGGAGTCCACCGCCGATGGCATTTTGGTCAGTGACCTGAGTGGCGATATCCGCAACTACAACCGGCACTTTGCCAAGCTGTGGAATGTGCCGCAAGAGCTGCTGCTCAACCGCAATGACCAGGCCTTGTACGCCCATCTGGCCAGCCAGGTCAGCGATGCGGAAGGTTATCAGCAGCGGTTGCGGCAGATTGAAGAAAACCCCTTGCTCGATGCCACCGACATTCTGCTGTTGGTCAGCGGCTGCGTGCTGGAGCGGGTGACGCGGCCGCAATACAGCCGGGGTCACCCGACCGGACGGGTGTTTTGTTTTCGCGACATCACCCAGCATCTGATGCAGCAGTCCCAGCTCAAGCTTGCCGCCAAGGTGTTTGAGTCGAGTCTGGAGGCGATTTTCATCACCAGCCCGGAGTTTTTGATTCTCGCCGTCAATCCGGCCTGCGAGGCCCTGACCCAGTGCCCGCAGCACCAGTTGATTGGCGCCTCGCCCGACGACTTCTTCCATGATCCGCATGACCCGCTGTTCATGGCCACCGTGCAGGGCAAGCTCAAAGAGCATGGTTTTTGGCGTGGCCGGATCTGGATTCGACAAAACGCCGAGACCGTCTGCGCGGCACAGGCATCCTGGGTGTTGCTGCGCGATGATCAGGGCCGGGTGTTGCACACCGTCGGTTTTTTCCGCGATTTGACCGAAGAGCTGGCCGCGCAAAAGCGCATCGAGCAACTGGCCTACAACGATGTCCTGACCGGCTTGCCCAATCGCTTGCTGCTGTCGCAGCGGGCCGAGTTTGCCTTGCGGCTGGTCGAGCGCAGCGGTGGCGCGTGCGGTGTTTTCTTTATCGATCTGGACCGATTCAAGAATATCAACGACTCGATGGGCCACACCTTTGGCGACCGGGTGCTGGTCGATGTGGCCGGGCGTCTCAGGCATTGCCTGCGCGATGTCGATACTTTGTGCCGGCTTGGTGGCGACGAGTTTGTGATCTTTGTGCAAGACATTGACGGCCATGGTGCCGAGGTGCTGGCGCGGCGCATTCTGGACGGCATGGGGCAGGCTTTCCAGATTGACGGCATGAGCTTTTCGGTCGGCTGCAGCATGGGCATTGCCATGTACCCGGCGGACGGCAAAACGCTCGATGCCCTGATCAAGTGTGCCGATACCGCCATGTACCTGGTGAAAGCGCGCGGGCGCGGCAGCTTCCGGTTTTACCAGCCGCAGATGAACGTGAACTTGTTGTCGCACATCAAGATTGACCATGCCATGCGCCGGGCCATGGAGCAGGGTCTGTTCCGGCTGCACTACCAGCCGCAGATTTCGCTGGCCAGCGGCGCCTTGCTTGGCGCCGAGGCGCTGATTCGCTGGCTCGATGCCGACCTGGGCAATATGTCGCCCGCGCTGTTTATTCCGCTGGCCGAAGAGTCGGGTTTCATCACCACCATTGGCACCTGGGTGCTCGAAGAGGCGGTGCGTCAGGCGGTGCTGTGGCAAAACGCCGGAACACCGGTGACGGTGTCGATCAACGTCTCGGCACTGCAATTTCAACAGGCCGATTTCATCGAAACGGTGGCCGTTGTGATCAAGGCCGCTGCGCTCGCGCCGCATCTGCTGGAGCTGGAGTTGACCGAGTCGATTCTGATCCAGGATGCCCATGAAACCCTGAACCGCCTGCACGCGCTGGCGGCATTGGGCGTGACGATGTCGATTGATGACTTTGGCACCGGCTACTCCAGCCTGGCCTATCTGAAAAAGTTCCCGATCTCCAAGCTCAAGATTGACCGCTCCTTTGTCATCGGTCTGCCCGACGACGAGGGTGACCGGGCGATTGTCAGCGCCACCATTGGCATGGCACGCGGGCTTAAGCTCAAGGTGGTGGCCGAAGGGGTCGAGACGCTGGCGCAGCACGACTACCTGGCTGGCCTGGGGTGTGAATCTTTTCAGGGGTTTTTGTGCTCGCCGGGCCTGCCCGCCTTGCAGTTTGAGGCCTTGATGGCGGGCTTGCCGAAACACCCGCGCTAACCGCCAGGGGCCTGTCCAAATCGCTACAATTCAATACAAAATTGACCTCTAGCCCTTATGGAACAAGCGTAGCTAGCTCTATTTTTAATAGCAATTTCTGATTCACACCGATCTCATGCAAGCCACCCGCATCATTGCCATCCGCCACGGCGAAACCGCCTGGAACGTCGTCACCCGACTGCAAGGTCATCTCGACATTGCCTTGAACGAGGTCGGCCTGTGGCAGGCTGGCCGGGTGGCGCAGGCGCTGGCTGACGAGTCGATCGACACCATTTATACCAGCGACTTGCAGCGTGCCCGGCAAACGGCCCAGGCGATTGCCGAGGTGGCAGGCTGTCCGGTGATTGCCGACGCGGGGCTGCGCGAGCGCGGTTTTGGCCAGTTTGAGGGCCAAACCCATGCCGAAATCGAATCCGCCTGGCCCGAGA
The DNA here is from genome assembly GCA_903873485.1 of uncultured beta proteobacterium. Classification (GTDB taxonomy): domain Bacteria; phylum Pseudomonadota; class Gammaproteobacteria; order Burkholderiales; family Burkholderiaceae_C; genus Rhodoferax. Next base: position 39,088 of record CAIQOO010000074.1, read on the forward strand.
TGTCGCTGCAATGGCGCAGACGCGATCCGCTGTGGGCACCGCCCGGCGGCGAATCGCTGACCACCATGCGCGAGCGGGTGCTGGGCACCGCATCGGCGCTGGCGGCCCGGCACATTGGCGGCCAGATTGTGCTGGTGGCCCACGGCGGCGTGATGGACATCCTGTACCGCCTGGCCACCGGCCAGGAGTTGCAGGCCCCGCGCTCCTGGAACCTGACCAATGCCGCCATCAACCGCCTGCTCTGGACCCCCGAGGGCTTTACCGTGGTCGGCTGGGCCGACACCGGCCATCTGGAAAACAGCAGTCTGGATGAAGCCATCACCTGATGCGGCCATGTCAGCGCGATTGATGCCAGCCCGATGATTTTCAGTTCACCGCAATTCATCCTGTTGTTTTTGCCGGCGGCGTTCTTTGGTTACTTTTACCTCAACCGGCAGCGCCTGGTGGTGGCCGGCAAGGTCTGGCTGGTGGCTTTGAGCCTGCTGTTTTACGCGGTCTGGAATGTGGCCTACCTGCCGCTGCTGCTGGCATCGATTGTGTTCAATTTTGTGCTTGGCTCGCGCCTAGCCGCCAGCCGTGCCGATACCGGCAGGCAGCGATGGTGGCTGCTGGTAGCCGGCATCAGCGCCAATCTGCTGCTGCTGGGCTATTTCAAATATGCCGGGTTCCTTGTTGGCAACCTCAACGGATTGTTTCAACTGCAACTCGGTTTGCCGCAAATTCTGTTGCCGCTGGGCATCAGTTTCTTCACCTTCACCCAGGTAGCGTTTCTGGTTGACAGTTATCGCGGGGCGGCCAAAGAATATGAATTGCTCAACTACAGCTTGTTTGTAACTTTTTTCCCGCACCTGATTGCCGGCCCGATCCTGCACCACAGCGAGATGATGCCGCAGTTCAACTCACGCTGGACGCTGGACGCTGGCGGTGCGCTGGCGCGGCCACGCCTGCCAGCGCGCGAACCCTGGTGGGATGCCAGCCGGCTCTACAACATCGACTTTCTGATGGCGCAGGTCAGCCGGGTGCTCTACCACGCCGGCATTTCAACCGATCCGGCCCAGGTCATCATCGGCAAAAACCACTGGCTCTACCTTGGTGATGCGCATGGCGAGGGGATTTCGGTCAAGCGGCGCCAGCCGGGCATTGACGATGAGGCGATCAACAGCCAGATTGCTGCGGCCGCGCTGGCCTGGGAATACTGGTTCAAGGGCCAAGGTGTGCGCCTGTACCGGGTGCTGCTGGCACCCGACAAAAGCTCGGTTTATCCCGAATTCCTGCCCGACTGGGCACAGCCCCGGCAGATCACGGCGATTGACGGGCTGCTCAAGGGCGCGCACCACAGCATCTATGTCGATAGCCGGGCGGCCCTGGCCGCTGCCAAAACCGAGTTTGCCGAAGCGCTGTATCCGCCCAACAACACGCACTGGAATGCGCTGGGCGCCTGGGCCGGATTTCGCCAGCTCGGCCAGTCCATGCGGTTGGCCGAACCGGGCCTGCGCTGGCCCGCCGACAGCCAACTGCGCGTGGTGAAGGCCGAGATGATCACTGGCGGCGATCTGGCCAGCTTTCTGCGCATGGGCGATGTGCTGCAAGACCGGGAGCTGACCACCGAAGTCAGCACCGGCTTGGCCATCGAGACCCGGCAAACCGATTTTGAGTCCGGCCAGTTGCTGCTGTCGGGCGGCAATCCGCGCCTTGGCGCACCGCAGACACCGCTACTGGTGACATCCCCGCAGGCGCTGAACCAGCGCCGGGTGCTGTGGTTGCGCGATTCTTTTGGCGTTGCCATGTCGCCCTACATGGCAGCCACCTTCACCGAGACGCTGCAATTGCACTACAGCGCCGCCGACCCCGCTTTGGTGGCCCGCCTGGTAGCACAGTTCAAGCCCGACTATGTGCTGGTCAGCGTGGTGGAGCGCGATGCCCGGTCCGCCTGGTTCACCCGGCGGCCACCGGGCTAAAGCCCCGGCAACTCTGGCGCGGACTGGGGCGGCATGACGCCGAGATGGCGGTATGCCGCCAGCGTGGCAATGCGGCCACGCGGGGTGCGTTGCAAGTAACCTTGCTGAATCAGATAGGGTTCGATCACGTCTTCGATGGTTTCGCGCTCTTCGCCAATGCTCGCTGCAATGTTGTCAAGCCCGACCGGGCCGCCATCAAAGCGGTGGATCACCGCCTCCAGCAACTTGCGGTCCATCAAGTCAAAACCTTGCGGATCGACATCGAGCATGGCCAGCGCGCGGTTGGCAATGTCAAGCGAAATTTCGCCTTTGCCCTTGACGTCGGCGTAATCACGCACCCGGCGCAGCAGCCGGTTGGCAATGCGCGGCGTGCCACGCGAGCGCCGGGCAATCTCGAAGCCGCCTGCTTCATCGGTCGGCACATTGAGCAGGCCGGCGCTGCGCTTGACAATCAGCGCCAGTTCTTGCGGGGTGTAAAACTCCAGCCGCGCCACAATGCCAAAACGGTCGCGCAGCGGATTGGTCAGCATGCCGGCCCGGGTGGTGGCGCCTACCAGGGTAAAGGGTTGCAAATCGAGCTTGATCGAGCGTGCCGCCGGTCCTTCGCCGATCATGATGTCGATCTTGTAGTCCTCCAGCGCCGGGTACAAGATTTCTTCCACCACCGGGCTTAGGCGGTGAATTTCATCGATGAACAGCACATCGTTCTTTTCCAGATTGGTCAACAAGGCGGCCAGGTCCTTGGGCTTTTCCAGCACCGGGCCGCTGGTCTGGCGCAGATTGACGCCGAGTTCGTGCGCAATGATGTGGCTCAGGGTCGTCTTGCCCAAGCCGGGCGGGCCAAACAGCAGCACATGGTCGAGTGCTTCGCCGCGCATTTTGGCGGCAGCAATAAATATCTGCAGTTGCTCGCGCGCCTTGGCTTGGCCCACATAGTCATCCATCAGCTTGGGCCGCAGGGCACGCTCAACCGCTTCTTCGTTGGGCGAGGCGGGGGCATTGGAGACCACGCGTTTGGGTGGTGCGCTGGCGAAATCGTCGGTTTGAATGCTCACGGCAGGCTCGGTTGCAGGCTAAGGCTGGCACTATAGCGCCCAGCGTTCAAGCCGGTTCCAGGTTCTGCCGATAACATGACATAAAAGACTCTTTGCGGGGCGCCGACGCCCCGGTCATGCCATGAAAACACCGTACTCCCGCTTCGCTCCAGCCCACTTGCAGCACCCCCGGCCTGCCTTGATCAACTGGCCGCTCATGGCCTGCCTGGCGCTGACCGGGGCGCTGGCTGCTGTGCCAAGGGTGCAGGCCGCAGCCGCCGAGCACGGCGCCAGCGCCGCCCCGGTGGCCAGCAAAGCCGCCGCCAGCAAGCCAGCCCCGGCCAGCGCCGACACCCAGGACCTGGGCACCGATCTGAAAAAGGCCATCAAGGACAATCTGGTCGATAAAAAGACGTTGAAACTGGTCATCACCGACAAACCGGCCTCCAAGCCAGGGCCGGCCAGCGCCAAGGCTGGCGAACATGAGGCCCCCAAGGCGGCGGCAGCGCCCGCTGCCGCCCACGCGGCAATGCCGGCGGTGGCCGCGCACCCGGCGGCTGGGCACTCGCCAGCAGCGACCGAACATGCGCCAGCGGCGACCGGGCATACACCAGCGGTGGCGAGTCCGCGCGCCAGCCGCGACTACATCAAGGCACGCGCTGCGGCCCTCACCGGTCACACCGCCGCGTCAGAGACACCAGCCGGTGATGCCCACGGCGGTGAGGTCCATTGGTCTTATGACGGCGACACCGGCCCGCAGGCCTGGGGCAAACTCAAGCCCGAATTCAACCTGTGTGCCATTGGCAAGCGCCAGTCGCCAATCAATATCGAGGACTCCGGCACCCTGCAGGGGCCGGCCGAGCCGCTGCGATTCAACTACACACCCTCCAGCGGCAGCGTGGTCAACAATGGCCACACCATCCAAGTTGACTTGCAGGGCGACAACACGCTTGCGGTGCGCGGCATGGTCTATAAGCTGGTGCAATTTCACTTTCATACCCCGTCCGAGGAGCAGGTGAACTACCGCAATTCGGCGATGGTGACGCATCTGGTGCACAAAAGCGCCGACGGACAACTCGCGGTGGTGGCCGTTTTGATGGACCCCGGCGTCATCAACCCGCTGATCAACAAGGTCTGGACTTACATGCCGCTTGACACCCTTGACCGGGTGCGGCTGCCAGTGGACAGCATCGACATCAACGAACTGCTGCCCAAAGACCAGCGCTACTACCAGTTCATCGGCTCGCTGACTACGCCGCCCTGCACCGAAGGCGTGTTGTGGCTGGTGCTCAAACAGCCCACCCAGGTCGGCAAAGAACAGATCCGGCTGTTTCAGCAGCTCTATCCCGGCAATGCCCGACCGGTGCAATCGGTCAATGGGCGACCGATCAGAAACGCACAATAGCCGACACGGGTGCGCCTTGCGCCAGCCTGCCGGAACCCGTCATATCTCGATTTTTGACCCCAGCTCGACCACCGCATTGCTGGGCAGCTTCAGAAAGTCGGCCGCGCCGCTGGCGTTAAGGTGCATCTGGGCGAACAGTTTTTCACGCCAAAACGCCATGCCGCTGCCAATCGTCGGGCAGATGGTGTCGCGGCTCAAAAAGTAGCTGGTTGTCATCGGTTCAAGCTCACAACCGCGGCTTTTCATATTCAGCAGTGCCTTGGGCAAATCCGGGTCATTCTTGAATCCGTAATTGACGATCACCGACCAGCAGTCGTGACCAAGCGCCTCGATCGTCAGGCGTTTGTCAAGGCCAATCCACGGCACTTCATGGTTGACCACGGTGACAAACAGGTTGACCTCATGCAGAATTTTGTTGTGCTTGAGGTTGTGCAGCATGGCGTTGGGCACGGTGCCGGACTCGGCGGTCAAAAACACGGCGGTGCCGGGCACCCGTGCCGGTGGACTGACAAATACTGCTTCCAGAAAACTGCCGAGGTCAATCGCCTCGACCATGAGTTTTTGTTTCATTAGACGCCTGCCGTCTTTCCAAGTCAGCATAATGACAAACACGGCACCGGCGACAGCGATGGGAAACCAGCCACCTTCCACCAGTTTGATCATATTGGAGGAAAAAAATGCCAGATCGATCAGAAAAAACACGCCCGTAGCAGCCAGACACAGCCAAAGCGGGTAATGCCAGGCATAACGAATCACAAAAAAGGTCAGCACCGTGGTGATCAGCATGTCGAGCGTGACGGCAATGCCGTAAGCGGCCGCCAGATTGCTCGACGACTTGAACAGCGCCACCGCCAGCGCGATCAGCACAAACAGGCCCCAGTTGACAAATGGGATGTAGATTTGGCCGGTTTCCTTGACACTGGTGTGCCAGACCTGAAGACGCGGCAAATAACCCAGTTGAATCACTTGCTTGGTAACTGAAAACGCCCCGGTAATCAGCGCCTGCGAGGCAATCACCGTGGCCATCGTGGCCAGCACCACCATCGGCAGCAGCGCCCACGCCGGAGTCATCATGAAAAACGGGTTTTTCACCGCCGCCGGGTTGCTCAGCAGCAGTGCGCCCTGGCCAAAATAGTTCAGTGTCAGGCACGGCATGACGATGGAAAACCAGGCCAGGCGAATCGGCTTCTTGCCAAAATGGCCCATGTCGGCGTACAGCGCCTCGCCACCGGTGACGCACAGCACCACCGCGCCCAAAATGATGAAGGTGGTCATCGGGTTGGTCCAGATGAAATCGAGCGCATAGTGCGGACTCAGCGCCAGCAAAATCTCCGGGTTGTGCCAGATGTGCGAGACACCCAGCACCGCAATGGCGACAAACCACACCAGCGTGATCGGGCCGAAAAACTTGCCAATGTCGGCAGTGCCACGTTTTTGCACCATAAACAGGCCCAGCAAAATCAGCAAGGTCAGCGGAATCACCGCCTTTTTGAAAGTCGGTGACACCACTTCCAGACCTTCGACCGCCGACAGCACCGAAATCGCCGGGGTGATGACCCCGTCGCCATAAAACAGGCAGGTGCCAAAAATGCCGACAAACAGCAGCACCCGCCGCAGTCTGGGTTTGCTCTTGACCGACTGCGAGGCCAGCGCCAGCATGGCGACCAGACCGCCTTCGCCATTGTTGTCGGCCCGCAACACCAGCGTGACATATTTGAGGGAAATGATGACGGTCAAGGTCCAGAAAAAGATCGACAACACCCCCATCACGTTGTCGCTGGTGAACGGCACATGCCCGGCACCAAACACTTCTTTGACCGCATACAGCACACTGGTGCCGATATCGCCATACACCACACCGATGGCACCCAGGGTGAGCGCACGCAGAGACGTTTGAGAGGAGTTTGCCAAGCAGTCACCGCGCCGCAATACTGGCGAGGCTCCGTGTCATGAGGGGACGCTATTTTGCGTCAGAAACCCGGGCGGGCAATGAACCTACGCGTAAATCTCGGCTTCCGGGTCGGTAGCTTCCAGCTCGTAGCTCGCCGCCAGCATGGCCAGCCGCCCGACCACCCCGTACATGTAAAAACGGTTGGGCACACTGGCACCGGGTTTGCTGCCGGGCTGCGGCAGCAGCGTGCTGTGCTCGAATGCCAGCGGCACATAGTCGGAGCCGGGCGCATTCAGCGCTTCATCGACGCCGCGCCCGGCATGAACCCGGTAGAAACCACCCACCACATAACGGTCCATGGTGTAGATCACCGGCTCGGCCACCGCATCGTTGACCCGTTCCTGCGTCAGCACGCCTTCTTGCACCATGAAGTCATGCGGCAGCAGCGGTTTATTGCGGCCCTCGGTCAGGGTTCTGGCCTGCTCGCACAGCCCCTGCATGTCTTTGGCATCGCGCACCGTGACGATGCCCAGGGCATGGGTGCCGTGGTCGGCCTTGACCACCACAAAGGGTTTTTCCTTGATGCCGTATTCCTTGTACTTGCGCCGCACCCGGGCCAGTAGCAGATCGACCTGGGCGCTCAGGCAATCCAGGCGATCGGGCTGGTCGAGCAACACGGCTTCGCATTTTTCAAACAGCGGGTTGATCAGCCAGGGATCAACCCCCATCAGCTTGCCCAGCCGTTTGGCCACTTCTTCATAACACTTGAAGTGGGTGCTCATGCGCCGGGTTGGCCAGGCGGCTTGCAGCGGGGGCAGCAGGTATTGCTCAAAAACCTCTTCAAGAATGCCGGGCACCCCGGCGACCAGGTCGTTGTTGAGCAATATGGTGCAGGGGTCAAAGTTTTTCAGGCCCAGGCGGCGTTTGCCGCGAAGGACCGGCTCCAGCGTCACGGTTTCGCCGTTTGGCAATTCAAACGTGGTGTTTTGCTTGATGGCCGGGTCAATCGAGCCCAGGCGCACATTGAGCCCCGCCATGTTGAAAATGCGCTGCAACTGCACCAGATTGGCCAGGTACAAGCTGCCGGGCTTGCCGTTTTCTGGAATCAGCATCAGGTTGCGCGCTTCGGGGCAGATTTTTTCGATGGCTGCCATGGCCGCCTGCACAGCCAGCGGCAGCATTTCGGCGGTCAGGTTTTGCCAACTGCTGGGAAACAGGTTGGTATCGACCGGCGACAGCTTGAAGCCGGCGTTGCGGATATCGACCGAGCTGTAAAACGGCGGCGTGTGCTCCATCCACTCCAGACGAAACCAGCGCTCGATGGCCGGCATTGAGTCCAGCACACGCTGCTCTAGTTCGTTGATCGGCCCGGTCAGGGCGGTAATGAGGTGGGGAACCATGAAAAGCCTTGCGTCAGTTGGAAGCCCAATTTTAGGACGCGCCAATGACCGCCTGGGCCAAAAAGTCGCCCCGGCCAGTCCGGCCCGCGAGATTCGCGCCTGTCCGGCGCGCCAGCCGCCACCACGGGTTTCAGCAGGGTACTTTGACGTGAAACACCCCCGTTCGTGGTGAGCTTGTCGAACCACATGCCCTTCGACTGCGCTCAGGGCGAACGGTTTCATCATTCGGAGAGGGCAAGAGTCCATGCAAGTCAGCCGCGCACTTCGCCTTGGCCCAGCACCACATACTTGAGCGAGGTCAGCCCCTCGATGCCGACCGGGCCACGGGCGTGAAACTTGTCGGTGCTGATGCCGATTTCGGCTCCCAGCCCATACTCGAAGCCATCGGCAAAACGGGTGCTGGTGTTGACCATCACGCTGGCCGAATCGACCTCGCGCAAAAACTGCTGCGCATGCAGGTGGTCGCGCGTCAGGATGGCATCGGTGTGGTGGCTGCCATAGTGGTTGATGTGGTCAATCGCCTCATCGACTCCGGCCACGATCCGGATGCTGATGATCGGAGCGAGGTACTCGGCAAACCAGTCGGACGGCTGCGCCGGAACCAGTTTCAAGGCCGCTGAACCGGCGTTGCCAAGGCCTTGATTTGCTACAGAATAGCTAGCTGTCAGCGCACTGCCAGCATAGGCTAGAGCACGATTTTGTTCAAAAGTCTGGAGCAGCAGCAGGGCTTCGGCATCACAGCGCATTTCAACCCCTTTGGCGGCGTAAATGGCGGCAATCGGGGGCAAAAACACGGCCGCCACGCCGCGCGCCACCAGCAGGCTTTCGGTTGCGTTGCACGGGCTGTATTTGCTGGTTTTGGCGTTGTCGGCCACCCTTACTGCCATCTCCAGATCACACGGCTCATCGACATAGGTGTGGCAGTTGCCGTCGAGGTGCTTGATCACCGGCACCTTGGCACCGGCACTGATGCGCTCAATCAACCCTTTGCCGCCGCGCGGAATGATCAGATCAACATACTGCGGCATGGCGATGAGTTGGTCCACCACGGCGCGGTCGGTGGTTTGCACCAGTTGCACCGCGTTTTCTGGCAGGCCGCTTAAGTGCAGCGCCTGTTGCACCAGTCTGGCCAGTGCCCGGTTGGACTCGATCGCCTCGGAGCCGCCGCGCAAAATGCAGGCGTTGCCACTTTTGATCGACAGGCTGGCGGCTTCGATCGTCACATTGGGCCGACTCTCGAACACCATGCCAAACACGCCAATCGGCACCCGCATCTGCCCGACCCGGATGCCGCTGGGCTGCTGCCTGATGCCGATCACCTCGCCAATCACATCCGGCATGGCGGCCAGTTGCTCGCAACCCTGGGCGCAGGTTTCGATCACGCCGGGCGTCAGCTTGAGCCGATCTACCAGCGGTGCCGCTAGGCCAGCCGACACGGCGCGTTCGATGTCTTTGGCATTGTCAAGCTGCAGTGCGCCGACGTTGCCCCGCAGCAACTCGGCGAGTTGTCGAAGTGCCTTGTTTTTAAGGGCTGGCGGCGCTTTGGCCATCAGGGCCGAAGCCTGCTTGGCCTGCAAACCCAGGGTCTGGGTGTAGTCGGTGATGTCGGATAGGTTCATGCCGCCATTTTGGCATGCGTAAACTGCAGGCCAGAGGCAACCAACCGATGAACACCATCACCCATTTATCTCCTTCATGGCAGGCCTGGCTGGCCGACAACCTGGCGCGTGGCTGCAGCACGGCATCGCTGGCAGAGCGCATGGTCCAGTCTGGCTTTGACCCGGTATTTGCCGGCAATGCCGTGCAGCAGGCCCGCGTCGCCGCACAAGCCGGTGCTGCCGTGCCGGCCAGCCCGGCCGGTGGCTATGTGTATGAAACGCCGCGTCTGCCGCAAACCGGCAATGTCTTGGCCACCCATGACCGCGATGTCAGGGTCACGCTGCGGCTGCGCCAGCCGGTGCTGGCGGTGTTTGACAACCTGATGACGACCGGCGAATGCGACGAACTGGTGGAGCTGTCGCGTGTCAAGCTCACGCGCTCGGCGATTGTTGATCCGGCCACCGGCGAGTCCCGGGTGATTGACAACCGCAGCAGCTATGGCACGTTTTTTCATCTGAACGAAAACGACTTCATTGCCCGGCTGGACCGCCGCATTGCCGATCTGATGCACTGGCCAGTCGAAAACGGCGAGGGCATCCAGATTTTGCATTACCCGGCAGGCGGCGAATACAAGGCGCACTTTGATTATTTTCCAGTCGAAAACCCCGGCAGCTCGGTGCATCTGGACAAGGGCGGGCAGCGCGTCAGCACGCTGGTGATGTACCTCAACGACGTGGCCGAGGGCGGCGAGACCACCTTTCCGTCGATCCATCTGACGGTCAGCCCGAAAAAAGGTTCGGCGGTCTATTTTGAGTATTGCAACAGCCGGGGTCAGGTGGACCCGCTGTCCTTGCATGCCGGCCAGCCGGTGCTGCAAGGCGAGAAATGGATTGCCACCAAGTGGATGCGCGAGCGCAAGTATGGCTAAGGCGCGCTGGCGGTGGCTGCCCCCCGGCACACCGTCTTAAACTCAAACGGATTTTCAGACCCCCCCTTTTAATTTTGACTGACTGCCATGACCAGCGCTCCGATTGCCACCGTTCACACCTCAAATCTTGCCTCTTTGACCCTGCTGGCGCGCGGCAAGGTGCGCGACAACTACGCCGTCGGCGACGACCGCATCTTGATGGTGGCCAGTGACCGCATCAGCGCCTTTGATGTGATCATGGGCCAGCCGATTCCCGGCAAGGGTGTGCTGCTGACGCAAATGGCGCTGTTCTGGTTTGACCAGCTCGGCCCGAATGGCCTGAACATTTGCCCGATTCACCTGACCGGCGACGCGCCCGAAAGCGTCGTGAGCGCCGCCGACAGGCCGCAGGTGACTGGTCGCTCAATGCTGGTGCGGCGGCTCAAGCCGATTCCGGTCGAGGCAGTGGTGCGCGGTTATCTGGCGGGCAGCGGCTGGCAGGAATACCAGCAAAACAGCCGCGTGTGTGGCGTGGCGCTGCCCGCTGGCCTGCACAATGCCAGCCAGTTGCCGATGCCCATCTACACCCCGGCGGCCAAGGCGGCACTTGGCGAGCACGATGAAAACATCACCTTTGAGCGCACCGTGGCGATGATTGGCGCCGACCTGGCCGGGCGCATCCGCGACATCAGCCTGGCGCTTTACCAGGCCGCCAGCCAGATTGCCGCCGCCAAAGGCATCATCATTGCCGACACCAAGTTTGAGTTTGGGTTGGACCAAGATGGCACCCTGGTGTTGATGGACGAGGTGCTGACCCCCGATTCGTCGCGTTACTGGCCGGCGACAAGTTATGCACAGGGCCGCAATCCGCCCAGTTTTGACAAGCAGTTTTTGCGCGACTGGCTGGAAACCGCCCAAGTGGCCGGCAAACCCTGGAGCAAGACCCCTCCAGCACCGCATCTGCCGCGCGAGGTGATCGACAAGACAGCCGCCAAGTACCAGGAAGCGTGGACCCGGCTGTGTCCCTGAAATTTATAATAAATAGGCCTCTAGCCCTTGTCCAATAAGCGCATCTAGCTATCTTAAAAATAGCAAATCAGCGGTATTCGGCAACTTCGGCCTGGCCTGCGGCGGGCCGCCATGTGGCCGCCCGCTGCCACCATGTGCTGACGTGTCGTGCAACAATGGCCATCCCCTTTCAACAATTTTCAGGAGACCGAGATGGCAGCGAAAAAGATTTTGATGATTTGTGGCGACTACTGCGAGGACTACGAAACCATGGTGCCGTTCCAGGCGCTGCTGGCGGTCGGTCATACGGTGCATGCGGTGTGCCCGGACAAAAAAGCCGGCGAGCAGATCAAGACCGCGATTCATGATTTTGAGGGTGCCCAAACTTACAGCGAAAAACCGGGCCACAACTTTGCCCTGAACGCCACATTTGCCGAGATTGCGGTGCAGGACTATGACGCACTGCTGCTGCCCGGCGGTCGCGGCCCGGAATACTTGCGCACTTACCCAGCGGTGGTGGTCATGGTGCGGCACTTTTTTGAGGCCAACAAACCAGTGGCGGCGATTTGCCATGCGGCGCAGTTGCTGGCTGGCGCGGATGTGCTGCGCGGCCGCTCGTGCTCAGCCTATCCGGCCTGCCAGGTCGAGGTCGAGCGCGCTGGCGGCACTTTTGCCGCGATTGCCATTGACGCGGCTTTTACCGAAGGCAATCTGGTCAGCGCACCGGCCTGGCCGGCGCACCCGGCCTGGATCGCCCAGTTTCTGGCGCTGCTGGGCACCCAAATCACGCTCTGAGGTGGATCTTTTTTAAATTTCCAAAAGACCTACTTTAGGCCCAGCAGTGTCAAGATCGGTGTCGGAAAATTTAGGCAGCTACCCGTTGCCAAACCCTTGGCGGACAGATTTTTTCTGTTTTCTGAGACGACTCCCAAATACGCCGCGCAAATTGGCGGCATAGAAAACCCCTGGCAAACTCATTTTTCAGAAGCAAATTTTGAAACGCTGGGATCAAACTCTGGCGCGAATTGACAAAATCCGAGGTATTGAAGGTTAAAAGGCTTGAAATCAGTGCGCCAGATTGAGCGCCACTGCGGTGAATCAGACAAGTGATCCAATTTTTATAGGCCAAATCAGCCTGCAGCGCCTGTCCAGATTGCGCTGGCAGCTACGCTTTGCGAATCATCTCAGGCGTGTCAGGCCGCACCTGCGGCCAGCACTGCAGCGGTGCCGACGGGTCTATCGCTGACCTTGCGGTGGCAACTCATACTGCTTGTTGCACAATGCACGATGCATACAAACAGGAGAGCACCATGCAAAGGCGCATGACCATCACCATGGACGAGGCGGTTTACGACGGGCTGATGCGGGTCGTCGGGCGCGGCAAGGTGAGCCAGTTTCTTGAGGCGCTGGCCCGGCCGCATGTGCTTGACACGTCGCTGGACGAGGGGTACGGCGCCATGAGCCGTGATCGTGATCGGGAGCAAGAGGCCACAGAGTGGGTCAATGGGCTGACTGCAGACGTTGCCAATGCAACGCGGTGAGGTCTGGTGGGTTGAATTTGACCCGGCCGTCGGCAGCGAAATTCGCAAGATCCGCCCTGGTGTCATTGTCAGCAACAACGCCGCCAATCGAAATCTGTCACGCGTGATCGTGCTGCCATTGACCAGCAACACCGAGCGGCTTTACCCCGGTGAAGCGCGCGTGAACGTGGCTGGCACCCAGAGCAAAGCCATGGCTGACCAGCTCATGACGGCCGACAAGGCGCGCCTCAAATCCCGGTTGGGTGAGCTGTCCAAGCCCGATATGCAAGCCGTTGAGGCCGCCATTCGGCTGCAACTTGGACTTGCTAAATAGTGTCTGCATTGCCCGTCCATCAAGCGCTGGCAGCTCTCATTTTGAGTGCGACAGACAGCGCTACCGGCAAGACCTTGCAGGCTGGGTTAGCGCCAAGCGCGTTCCCCAAAACACCCCGCCGTGGTGTCAACACCGGCGCTTGGTGTCGAACATCAACCCGGTAGATGCTGTGCTGCTGGCGGGCTACGGTGTTCAGGCCAGCCTTTACATCACGAAACACACTCGATCAACGTTTGTCGAACGATAACCAGGCGGCTGCTGGCACTGAGTTCCTCAACCCGAGGCCAAATCCGCTGCAAAAAGCTGTGCAAATCCCGCAATTGCATATTGCCTATGCGCAGGTGAATGATGCGCGGCGGTGGCTCGCACAGCCGGTCCATCAAGGCGGTAGCAAAACGCAGGCAGGCGCGTATGTCTTCCGTTTCTACGCATTGACTTGGCACCAAGGCGCGGGCAAGCTGGCAGACCAGACGCCAACTTACGGAGCCGCCCCATGTGCCAGGTTTTCATCAACGCCGACCAGCATCTCTACCAGTACCGCGCCCGCTCGGTGCGGCTGCACGGTGTCGCCACCAGCATCCGGCTGGAAAACCTGTTCTGGAACGTGCTCGCCGAGATTGCGCGGCGTGACCGCATGAGTGTGCCGCAGCTCTGCACCAAACTCTACGATGAACTGGTGGCCCAGCGCCATGTGGTGGACAACTTTGCCTCGTTCTTGCGCGTCTGCTGCGGGCGTTATCTGGCGCTGCAACTCTCTGGCGGCATTCCGCAAGACAACTCGATTCCGATTGGCAGCCTCAATCCGCAACAGGTGCTGGCCACCGAGCACTGGCCAGCCGCTGCCTTCGAGCCGCTGAAGCTGGTGCCCCGGTCAGGGCAACAGTCGCGTGCCGCTTGATGCCGGCAGCGGCTGGCTGCCGGGCTGTCGCCGCAGCGCCATCCATGCCTCGAATTCAGCCGTCGCTACCGGTTTGGAATACAAATAACCCTGCGCGTAGTCACATCCCGCAGCGGCCAGCAAGTCGCGCTGCAATTCGGTTTCCACACCTTCGGCGATGACCTTCATGCCCAGTGCGTGCGCCATCGCGATGATGGCGCGGCATAACACCAGATCGGTGGAGCCGGAGCGCAGTTGGCGCACAAACGACTGGTCGATCTTGATGTAATCGATGTCAAATTTTTGCAGATAGGACAGTGACGAGTAGCCGGTGCCAAAGTCATCAAGCGACACCTGGATGCCATCACAGCCCAGGCTCAGCAGTTGTCCGAAGACGCTGTCGCTGGTCGATAACAACAGGCCCTCGGTGATCTCGACGGCGATGCTGTCACCGCCGAGCCCGCGGTCCTTGAGCTGGGCGATCCAGGACTGATGCGTCGGGTCGGGGTTTTCGAACTGCACTGGCGACTTGTTGATGCTGATCTGAAAGCCGGCGTGCAAGCTGCGTCGCCAAGCCTGCACCTGGTCTGCCGCCTGCTGGAACACCCATTCACCGATGCCGACAATCAGGCCGCTTGACTCGGCTACCGGAATGAACTCGGCCGGGCTGACCAGGCCGCGTCTCGGGTGTTGCCAGCGCACCAGCGCCTCGGCCTTGTGGACCGCGCCGCTGGCCATTTCGATGATCGGCTGGTACAACACCCGAAACTGTTGTGCTGCCAGCGCGTGGTGCAAGTCCCGCGTCAACTGGGCCCGCGATTGCGCCGCCTGCTGCAGCGCCGGGGTAAAAAAACTGAAGCGGTTGCGCCCGGCGCTTTTCGCCACATACAGCGCCTGGTCGGCGTTTTTCAGCAGATTTTCAATGTCGGTGGCATCCCCCGGGCAAATCGTGACGCCGATGCTTGCCGAGATAAACACCTGCTCGGGGCCGAGCTGAAACGCCGCGCCCAGGGCCTTGAGAATCTTGTGCAGCACCGGCTCCAGATGCTGCAACTGCTGCAGCTCGGTGAGTATCACGGTGAACTCGTCGCCACCCATGCGCGCCACGGTATCGACTTCGCGCACACAGTCGGCAATGCGCCGGGCCGCCTCGGTCAGCAGCAGGTCGCCCCAGTCGTGCCCGAGCGTGTCGTTGACCTCCTTGAAGCGGTCTAGGTCAATGAACAGCAGCGCCAGTTGCAGCCCGTCACGGCGGTTTTTCTTGATCTCTTGCGCAAGCCGCTCGCGCATCAGGCGGCGGTTGGGCAGGCCGGTGAGCGAATCAAAATGGGCTTGCTGCCAGATCGTGGCCTCGGCTGCCTTGCGCTCGCTGATGTCGGTGTGGGTGCCAATCATGCGCAGCGGCTGGCCCCGTGCGTCACGGCTGATCACCATGCCGCGTGTCAGCACCCATTTCCAGGAGCCATCTTTGCAGCGAATCCGGTGTTCGTTGACATAAGTCGGGGTCAGGCCGGCAAAATGCGCCTGCCGCTGCTGATTGAGCTGGGCTATGTCATCCGGATGGGTGCGCCCATCAAGCTCGCTGGCGTTGTTGCGGATGTCTTGCGCATCCAGTCCGTACATTCGCAGCAGGCTCGCCGAGAAAAACTCTTCCCCGCTCGGGATATGCCAGTCCCAGACACCGTCGCCGGTGCTCTCGAGCGCCAGTTTCCAGCGTTCTTCGTTTTCTTGCAGGGCCGCCTTGGCTTTCACATGGTCGGTGATGTCGGCAAAGGTTCTGACCATGCCGCCGTCTTGCAGCAATTCGGTCTTGACTTCCAGTGTTCGCCCGGCGGTGGTTTCACGCAGGTAGTTCAGCGGCGGCTCACCGATGCCGTGGCTAACTACAAACGGGCGCGCATTGCTGCCGACCAGGCAGGCATCCGGACCAAAGTCGCCGCGCTCGCTTTGAAACCGGCTGACGCGGGCAAGAGTGGGGCCGGTGGCCAGCAGTGCCGACGGCAAATCAAGCAGCTCGCACACCCGCAGGTTGAAGGCAATGATGCGCCACTGCGCGTCAAACACCAAAATGCCCTGGCTGATATGGGCCAGGGTGGTTTGCAGCAGCCGGGTTTTTTCCTGCAGGCGGGCATTGAGCGTGATCAGCGCCTGCTCGGCCTGCTTGCGCTCGGAGATGTCGGTGTGGGTGCCGATCATGCGGGTCGGCTGGCCGTTGGCCGCGCGGCTGACGATCACGCCATAGGTCTGAATCCATTTCCAGTGGCCGTCTTTGCAGCGCAGCCGCAGTTCAGCGGTATAACGGTCAGACTGACCTGCCAGGCAGGCGGCGACAGCGGCGTTGAGCGAGGCCAGGTCATCGGGGTGAAGGCGCGACAAAAAATCGGCGTAACCCTGATTGAGTTCGCCCGCGCCATAGCCGATCAAGGCTTCCCAGCGGGGCGAATGGGTTTGGGCGCCGGTCAGCAGATTCCAGTCCCAGATGCCGGCCCCCGAGCCTTCCAGCGCCAGCTTCCAGGGGTTTTCCGGCTGGTCAAAAGGGGATGATGGAACCATGTTCATGGGCAGACAGGGTAATTCGCCGGGCCGATCACATGCCGCCGCTCATGACGGCTGCATTCTTGGCGGCACCGGCGGATGGATGTCGGCGGGCCGGTTTTTGCTGGCGCGCGGCAGCAGCAACTGCACCCGCAAGCCCTGTGGCACCATCGCCATCACCGCTGCACTGCCCGCATGGCGCTGGGCGATCTCTTTGACGATTGCCAGCCCCAGACCACAGCCGCCCGGCACATCGCTGGCGCGCCAGAAGCGCTCAAACACATGGGGCAGATCGGCCTGCGACAAACCTTTGCCGTTGTCCTGAACCTCGATTTGCACCTGTTGGCCGTGCGCCTGCACCCGCAGCGTCACCTCGCTGTTGGCCCCGGCATAGATTACGGCGTTGTCGATCAGGTTGTTCAGGGCTTCGCGCAATAGCAGCGCCTCGCCCATCACCAGCAGGTGGTCGGCGCCTTCGTAACCCAGATCGACGCCGGCCTTGAGGGCGCGCGGCGCCCATTGGCGCGCCACATCGCGCGCCAGCTCCGCCATGTCGAGCGGCTCAAGCTGGACCTCCACCTCGTTGCGCGCCAGCGACAGCAGTTGGTGCACCAGGTGGGCGCTGCGCTGCGCCCCCGACAGCACCTTGGTCAAACGCGTGCGCAGGGCCTGCGGGTCGGTTTCGGTCAGGGCCAGTTCGGTCTGGCTGATCAAGCCGGCCAGCGGCGTGCGCAACTGGTGCGCCGCATCATTCAAAAACCGCTTTTCCTGCCCCAGACTGCGCCGCACCGCCGACAGCAACTGGTTGACTGCCGCCGCCAGTGCATGCACCTCTTGCGGTGCTTCGGTCAGTTCGATTGGCGACAAGGCCGACAGCGCCGGCTCAGTGCGGTCGCCCAACTGCGCCTGCAGCCGGGTCAGCGGCTGCAGCCCGCGCAAAATGCCGCCATACACCAGCAGGCTCAGCACCGTGCCCAGCAGCAGCAGCGGGGCCATCATGTCGGCGATCAGTTCGGTGGTCAGGCGCTGCTGCACCGCCAGGCTCTTGGCCACCTGCACCCGCAGGCGTTGTGGCGACTGGTCATCGCCGTAGTCCAGCTCCAGCAGCGCCACCCGCATCGCCTTGCCGTCAATCCGGGTGTTGTAGAGCACCGCCTCATGGGTCAGCACCGGCGCCGTGCCAATCGGGTCGGGCAACTTGCCATTGCCCAGCAAAAACTGCCCTGGCGGCGACGACACCATGTAGCTGACCCGGTCTTTCGGGTCTTGTTCAAGAATGTCCTGGGCGGCGCGCGGAAAGTCAACCAGCAGCCCGGAGCCGACCGGCTTGACCTGGCGCGCCAGCGAACGTACCGATTGGGTCAGCGACTGGTCAATGGCTTTTTCGGCGTAGCTCAGGGCAATCCGGTAGGCCAGCGCGCCACCGACCAAAAACAGCACCAGTTGCGGCAGCAGCAGCCACAGCAGCAACTGGCGCTTGAGCGACAAGCCCGGCCCGGCCGTGCTGCTGGCCGCAGGCAGGGCTGGGTCAGGCTGGGCCGGCAGGTTCATGCGGCGGTGGATTCGAGCATGTAACCGAGGCCGCGCACATTGCGAATGTTCAGGCCCGAATCGATCAACTTGCGGCGCAGCCGGTGGATATACACCTCCAGCGCGTTGGAAGTCACGCCGACGCCATCACCAGGCTCGGACTGCCAGGTGGCCAGCACGTCTTCGCGGCTGACCACCCGCCCGGCGTGGGTGACCAGCAAGGACAGCAAGGCCCATTCACGCTGCGTCAGTTCCAGCGCCTCGTCACCCAGCCAGGCTTGCGGCAGCGTGGCATCGACGCGCAAACGGCGGGTGGTGTTGCTGGCCACTTCGAGCGTACCGCCAAAGGCTGGCAGCCGGGCGCGGCGCAGCATCGCCGCCAGGCGCGCTTGCAGCTCGGCCATGTCAAAGGGTTTGGTCAGGTAGTCGTCGGCACCGGCGTTGAGGCCCTGCACCCGGTCATCGATGCCGTCGCGCGCCGTCAAAATCAGCACCGGCAGTGCCGGCAGGCGTTGGCGAATCCAGTGCAGCATGTCGAGTCCGCTGATTCTGGGCAGGCCCAGGTCCAGCACCACGCCGTCAAAGCGGTGTTTTTCCATCAGCGCCTGGGCAGTTTCGCCGTCAGCGGCGGTCGTCACCGTGTGGCCGACCCGTGCCAATTGGGCATTCAGGCCATCACGCAGCAATTCATCGTCTTCAATAATGAGCAAACTTGACATGGCGCAAGCATACCCCAGAGCTTTTTGCCCGACTTGCTCGCTTGGCCAAGCGCAGGCCGAACGGTTGAGTTGAATCGATTGGTTGAAATGAGCTACTGTTGCTACGCCGTCAGCAGCGCCAGCGCTGCCAGGATGTCGTCTTGCGTGCGGTAGCGGCCAAAGGCGCGGATGTCTTGCTCGCGCACGATCGGGAAACTGTCGAGGATGTAGGCGGCTTCATCTGCATCCAGCCCGTAGAGGTAGAAAAACAGCGCATCCAGTGCCGCCAGCCGGGCGCGGCGCTCCTCCTCGTTCCAGATGAAGGGCGGCAACACCAAGCCGACGGCATCGACATAACCCAGATCGCGGGCCAGCGGGGCCATGTCGTGCGCGGTGTAGCTTAGCGCCAGAACCTGTGGCACGACAAAGTCGGCCACCGTCGGATGCGGATGGTGGCCGTTCATCAGTTGGGCGGCACGCATGGCGGCAGCAAAGGCGGCGGGCAGGGGGTCGTTGAAGCGGGCCGGGGCGATGACCGGGAGCTGCTCGACGATGTACCAGTTCAGGTGTGTGCTTTGCGCCTTTTGTCGCGCGATGTAGTCGAACGGAATTGAATTCAAGTTAGCCAATACCAATGACATCTCACCCGCAGCAAGGGTCTCATTGATCAGCAACGGCAAGGTGTTTCCTGTAGCCGTACCTGGAACGAAGGCCGCAATCATGGTTCGTACATCGGTAGATCGTGCAATATCGCGAAAGCCTAAAACCCACTCACGGCGCAGAGTGGCTGGAACGGCTTCTGCATCAACCCAGTATTGGGGGTTTGGGAACGTATTGGGATTGCTTTTTTCGCTGACCGAAAGCACAGAGCCGAGCGCAGCATTCTGAAGGTTGCTTTCGTTGACTGTCACGCTGGCGTGCCGATGGTCGTATTGGTGAATCATGCGTCCAACATACAAAGGCAGTGCCAGCTTATTTTCTTTCTCCCAGCGATTGAGCGGCTTGTGTTGCCAGCCGTGCTGACCAAGTTCAGATCTTTTCATAAACAACTTCGAGTCCGAGGTCATGTTGAACATTCCCTGATAAAACTTCACTGGCCAGGCTTTCAGATCGGGTTGTTTGCCTTTTGACGTGCTGATCTCGCCTTGCCTGACCAACACAGGGTGATTGGCGTAGAGTTTGAGGGTGATGTCGGCATCGCGCTGGCTGCGAAAGATGGGGGCCGCACCGGTGTTGGGGTTGACGCTTTGAAAATCGATAGCCTTGAGCTTGAGCACGCGCGCCGGGTCTTCCAGTTCTTTTATGTGGTGCAAATAAAAAGCGCAGCGAGTCTGATCAAAAGTCCGACCAATACCGCCAAATACCAGCGTACAAAATTTGAAACTGGCATGGACATCAGGAAAAAATACTTTTTTGTTTTCAAAGTCGAATAACGCGCCAAGTCGGCCGGTACTGCTGAGGCTGCGGAAAAACGCCGAAGCGCCTTTATCCGCCGCAATGCCGCTGGGTACCAGCAACGCCACCAGCCCGTTGGGTGCAGTGAGGGCTTGCGCCCGTTCTACAAATAGTTTGTACAGGTTGCTTCGGCCTTCCGCAAGCATCGGGTAGTCGCCGCAAGTTCTCACGACGAATTGCTCCTGGTCTGCGCGTGTGCTGGCGGCCTGAAACTGCGCCCAAACTTGCCGGTTTGTTGTGGGCAACTCTGCAATCAGCCGTTTGCGGTCAGCAGCACGCAGTTGCGTGGCAATTGCCATGACACGTTCTGAAAACCACTCCACCTCCTGCATTTGCAGCATGTCCCACGGCGGGTTGCCGATAACTGCGTCAAAACCACCCTTTGAACCGGTGCCAAATACCGTCGGAAAACTGGTCCACCAGTGGAAAAACGTCTCCCGAGCTGCCAATGCGCGGGTTTCCACCATGAGTGCATTGGCCGCTTGCGTCGCGGCATCGTTGCCTGCAATTTTTCCGGTGTTGAGTACACCAACCAAATTAAGCACGGGGTCGAGCAATCTCAATATGCCATCCAAAATCGGGTTTGGCTTGTCTTTGTTCGCCTTCAGCAATTTTGGAAGATGGCTCATTTTGGCCACCGGCCAGCCTGGTACCAGCCAGCGCATGGCCCGCCAAAAATCCAGCATGGCATGGATAGGGGCAATTTCAGTCGCCGCTTCGGTCGCCAACTGTTTGGACAACTGCGCCTCGGCAATATCAACATCGGTTAAATCTGCCACTTGCGCGATGTTTTTGGCGGCCAGCGCCAGCCGGTCAAATTCGCTTTGCATCAGCAGAGCGCCCAATTGCTCCAGGTTGCGCTGCACGATGGACAGTTGCTCGCCGTGCAGGCTGTCGCCGGTTCTCAGATGATGATCGAGAAAACTCAAGGGTGCACCGACGGTAAAGGTGTGCAGCCATAGCGCGGTTTTGGCCAGTTCGACGGCCATCGGGTTTTTATCGACCCCGAAAATGGTCTTTTTCAGAATCATGCGTCGAACAATATGGCGGTCGTCCAATTGCGCATCGGTCACCGCCCAGCCATGATTTTTGGCAGTGGTCTTGATGCTGCCCCGGATATAAGCGATGCGTGCCACCAAGGGGCTGACCCAGGGCTGCCCTAGTTCCAGCAAATGTGCGGACCAAGGCTGGGTACTGACCTGGAGCGTAGCGGCTGCAATAGCTTCCAGCACCCGATCCGCCAGGTCGTCCACTAGCGCCACCAAAAAGTGCCCACTCCCCATGGCAGGGTCGCAAATTTTGAGTTCCAGAATTTGGCTGGCGGGGTCTTTGGCATCAAGCGCATCCCAGTCACCCGGATTGAGAGAGGACTTTGTGCCTAATTTTTTGAGGTGCGCTTCAAAGGCATCCATCCGCTCATGGACAAGCACACCGACCGATTCACGCAAAATCAGGTGCACCAGATCGTCGTGCGTGTAGTAACTGCCTGATACCTTGCGGGCAAAGCTGGCCGGCAGCGCGCTGATGCGGTCGATCTCGGGCTGGTCTTTGTCGTCGTCTTTGGCCTGCACCTGATGCACCAGGCTGTACTCCAGCAGCCGCTCGTAAATGCTGCCCAGGTGGGCTACCGCCAGGTCGCGGTAGTTGATCCAGCCGGCGACCGATTGTTCTGAGCCTGTCGAAGAGCGGCGGCGCGACAGGGCATCCATGATCGGGGCCATCACCCGGTCGGGGACTTTGGTGCGGTTAAGCAGCGGCGCACGTGCCCGGTTAAACAGGCCGCCGTTATAGGCCGGCATGCCCAGGTCGTCTTCGCCTTCGTCAATCAGCTCGATCACTGCGTTCAAACGCAGCCAGATACTGCTGACCGTGCGAGAAAAAACGCCCCCGGCCTCGACCTTGTCACGCACATCTTCCCGTATCCGGCGCACGCTGTAAGCCGCATAACGCGCATCGCGCACCGGCAGCAGATGGCGGTCTTCGGCGTAAAACAGAAACAGCAGCCGGTACAGCAGCACCAGCGCCGCCTCGCGCACTTCGTCGAGGTACGCAGGGGTGAACTGGCGGCGCCTGAACTGGCCAAAACCGGTTTCCTGGGTTGCCGCCTGCAGGTCTGAGCGTGCCAGCGCATCGGCGAGTTGCGGAAAAATATCGGCAAACACCCGCGCCCCCAGGTCTTGCGAGACCCGTTCTTCATACAGCCGGGCCTCGTTGAGCGCGTAGGCGTGGAATGTGCGGCCAGCGCTTTCCCCTTGTTCGAGCAGCCAGTCCTGCGGCAAAAAGGCGCTGCGCTGAAAAAACACATAAAACAGCCGCAAGGCGTGGGCGGCGGTCACCAGCCCCAGCGCGGTGTCGGCCTGATCGGCGATCAGCTCGTTTTGCATGCCCTGGACCCCCAGCGCCGCCGCTACATCGACCTCAAAAAACTCTTCTGATCTGGAGCGCGCATCCTGCCAGTACAGCCGCCAGACGTTGCCGTTGGTCAAGATGCCCCATTTGATGGCGCGCTCCGAGGCCAGCTCGGCGCGGCTCAGGTAACGCAGCATCTGTGAGGAGGGCGCATCGGGGTCAAAGGCCTCTGACGCATCGCCCCGATCCAGTGGGCGCAGCCAGCGCTTGGCCTCCAGAATGACCAAGCCGTGGCGGTAGCGGCGCTGGTCCTTGGTCTCGGCCAGCGCTCTGGCTTTTTGGGCGCTGTTGGCAAACAGCAGGCAGTCGGGCACATCCTGGCGGCGCTTGCCAGACAGGTTGACTTGCGGCAGCGTGTCGTCGCCCCAGCCCAAAGCGACCAGCACCTTGTTGATGACCAGCGCCTCGGTTTGCGCCTCGTTGATGGTCGAAACAGCACTCAAGCCCTGATAGATACTGCGCAGCGTGCTCTCAAAATGAATGAGACTGGCAGCATCGAACAGTTGCCACGGCGGTGTTTCGAGCACGCCACGGGTCAAAAAATCCTGGGTAAAGAGTTGGCCTTGCATGGGTGTCTGTGGGAAGGGGTGTGTGAAAGCTGCCAAGGGCGCTGCCGGTTGGCCGAGTGTAGGGCGGGCGGCGGCACAAGCGGCGGGCTAGAAGCCGTGATGCCTGCCCGGGCGAGCCGGGCTGTGACAGATTCGGCGGCTTGCTTTTTGCCTTGTTGCGGCCAACAACCATCAGGGGTGGCAATTCAGATCATTGGGCATGCAAACACCCAAAATACCCTGCGAATCAGATCGGGGAGTGGCAGCGCCGGCGGCAGGCGGCGGCCCGGAAGGCTGAGCTGCGACAGCGGCACCGGTTCGCTGTGACTGAAGATGATTCTGGATGCCAGCAATCGACTGTCGGTACTGCACCCCCCAGCGACGATAGTAGCTGCTCCATTGACGCAGGCGAGAACTCTCGGTTTGCAACCAAGCGTCCCAAGCAGCACGACAAGCGCCGGATTGATAACAGGCCATGGCATCAGGCCGCCTGCTGACATAGTCAACGAACAGGTTTCTTTCGAGCGAATCGACTTTCGCGGCTTCTGCGTCCAGGGAATTGGCAGCATTTGTGAAAGCTGCGGCGCTTTGGCTGTCGAAGACATCCGGCCCGGAACCGTAGATTGATGCTGATTCAGGGCCGAACAGCGCCACCACCGTTTGCTCGTTTTCGGCGGTGACTGCCTTGAGGCATCGGTATGTGGCTGCCTCCTCAAGCCCATCGGCTGGTCGAATGACCCGCCCGGTCTTGACGCACATTGGAAACTGTCTTTTCCTGATCTGCCAGTACATCGCCGGACTCTTGACGGCATCATAAGAAAAAAGAATATCAGTTGCGCCAGCCGACAGCGAGACCGAGCCAATCGTGAATGTCACGAGAATCGAAAACATTGAAGTGTTCATAACCCTCCTTAAATGATCAAGATCAAATGAAGGATAGTCCAAAACACGGGCTAATCTTTGATTGGAATCAACAACTTGGCAAGCAGGAATCTAAATGACACCATAGGGCATCGGTGTCGCCAACGATCCGGCAAGCTCAGGGCGAACGGTTTCATTATTCTGAGCACCGCCAACTGTTTCGCCGCCAGGCGGGTAACGCATGGTTTGCGGTTCAAATGCCAAAATTCTCCGGCATCTGAATTGCAACAACTTCACCCCGGGCAGTGGCCACACCGGCGGCATAAACGGTGGCTTCGACCACCACCTTGCGTCCCTTAATCTCCTTGACGCGACCACGAATCTCAAGAGAGCTGCTGATCGGCGTGGGTTTCAGGTAATCCACATGCAGCGAGCCGGTGACGAACCGGAAACCCGGCAGCGTATCCATCTCGCGCCCGGCCTGCCGGTACATGGCGGCGGCGGCCGTGCCGGTGCCGTGGCAATCAATCAGCGATGCCAGCAAACCGCCATAGGTAAAGCCGGGCACCGCCGTGTGAAAGGGTTCGGGCGTGAAGCGGGTGACGGTTTCGTCGCCGTCCCAAAAGGTCTTGATGCGGTGACCGTGGTCGTTTTTTGCACCGCAGCCGTAGCAGTGCGACAGGTTTTCAGGGTAATAGTCTTGAAAGGCTTTCATCATGTCTGCTCTCTTTAAAATCAAAAAATTGCTATTTAATATATAGCTCTTGGTGCAATGAGTATAAAGTCCCAAGCCTGTTTTGATGAAGTTTCGCGCTGCGCCAGATAGTGCGCAGCGTGCTCTCAAAATTGATGTAACCGGCAGCATCGGGCAGTTGCCACGGCGGTGTTTCGAGCACGCCACGGGTCAAAAAATCCGGGGTAAAAAGTTGGCCTTGCATGGGTTTGCCGGTTCGTGTTGGTCGCCGCTACCGACGATCTGCTTCAACCCGGTTTCTGCCGTCGGTCTTGGCCCGGTAGAGAGCTGCGTCTGTCCGGGCCAGCAGGACTGTGACAGATTCGCCGACTTCGAGTTGGGCCACACCGAAGGAGCCGGTGACCTGTCCGATCATGGCAAAGTCATGCAACTGCATCGATTGCCGCATATGTTCGGCGATGACAATGGCACCGTCTAAATCAGTGTTGGGACAGATGACCATGAATTCCTCGCCGCCCCAACGCCCGATCGTGTCGGTCTTGCGCACACTTTGGCGCAGAATATTGGCGATCGAGGTCAACACCATGTCGCCCACTTGATGCCCGTGAACATCGTTGACCCGCTTGAAATTGTCGATATCGACCATCACAACCGAAAGCGACTGACCATAACGCACACTGCGCTCGACCTCGCTGAGAAAAGTGGCATCAAGCTTGTGCCGGTTGAAAAGGCCGGTCAGGCTGTCGGTGACGGAGGTCATTTTGAGTTCAATGTTCTGAAGCGATATCTGGGCGTGTGCTTCGGCCAATTCGTTCTGGACCTTTTTCAGGGTGCTGATGTCCACCGCAATGGCGTATTTGGCGGTTCTGCCGTCGAACCAGGCAATCAGCTTTTCTTGCAACTGATACCAGTGGTCATCGGCTTCGTTGAAATGCTCAAAAATAATTTCGCCGCCGCCACAGCCGGCCTGGGTCAACTCCGGGATGCGACAAAAGGAACAGGGATCATCTGACTGGTAGATGGCCAAGTGGCAAGGCTTGCCAAGCGCCCCGGCCATGCGTTTGCGCATCGCCAGGTTGGCGGCGATGACCTCATAGGTGGCGACATCCGCGACATAAATCGGGAAAGGGATGAGGTCGAATATGGTTTGCCAATACTCGGAATCGATCACGCTGGGTAATGGCTTGTTCAATTTGGCCCCCATAGGTTTTATTTGCCGCAGCCTATCGTCCGATTACCCGGGCGATATGAGCGGCCAGTTTTTCGGCGTCGACCGGCTTTAGGACATAGCCCAGGGCACCGGCTTTGAGGGCCTCGCGCACCATGTCTTCCTGGCCGTGCGAGGTGACCATGATGATTTTGGCATCACGAAACTCGGCCAATATGGTTCGGGTGGCCTCGATGCCGTCCATGCCGGGCATGGTGATGTCCATGGTCACCAGGTCGGGGTTGTGATCCCGGTAGGCCT
The DNA here is from genome assembly GCA_903873485.1 of uncultured beta proteobacterium. Classification (GTDB taxonomy): domain Bacteria; phylum Pseudomonadota; class Gammaproteobacteria; order Burkholderiales; family Burkholderiaceae_C; genus Rhodoferax. The sequence goes on from CAIQOO010000074.1 coordinate 65,219, forward strand.
GCACTGCGGCCGTCCCGGAGGTCACCGCGCGCACCACCCGGTGGCCCATTGCCGTCAGCATGGTTTCCATCTTGCGGGTAGCCAGCAGGGAGTCGTCAACGATCATTACATTCAACGGGGTCATGCGTGTTCCTCAATTTGCAATCAAATTATCGTTAAACAGATGACGCGGCAAAATAAAATCGACATCGAGCTGGCCGTGGGCCGTCTGATGGCTGACGCAGGTGAAAACGGCTCCCTTGGGGCGATGCAGCCGGCCGCCGTCTTCCAGCACCATGGGAGCCGACAGCACCACCGGGTTGCCCGCCTCCGTTAGGTCTGCCGTGCTGTGGCCAAGCACAATGTTGATGGTCTCAGCCACCGTATCGAGCAGAAACTGCGGTCGTTCATCCTCTGTCAGGGATAGCCCGGCGGTCTCGACTTCGAGCAGAAAAGCCGCCAGGGAGCGATCAAAACTGAAGGCGGCAAGGATGCTGACCGGGCCGCCAACGCTGATGATGGCCGTCAGATTGCGCAAAGTCAGCGCATCAATCTTGCCCTCTGAGAGGGTTGTGGTGGCCAGGAACGCAATGCCCAGCTCATCCTCGAAATGCTGCCGGGTACGCTCCAGCACGCAGGCCATGATGCGCTGGACTTGTTGTTCCATTTGACGACTGGTCATGCGGCGCTCCTTGCGGTGTTTGAAAGCGGAATGCGAAAAATAAAACTTGTGCCCTGCGCGGCGCGTGATTGCAGCCGAACTTCGCCGCCCAGGCGCGTCACTTCGGCCTTCACGGCCGCCATGCCTACGCCACGCCCGGACAGCTCGGTGGCTGTCTCGCGGCTGGAAATGCCGTCGGCCAAGACCAGATCGACGAGCGACCCGTCGGTGACATTGTCGGCGGCCAGTTGCTGCGCCCGCCGGCGCAGAGCGGCCTCGTCAATGCTGGTGCCGTCATCGCTGATTTCCAGCAACAACTGCAAAGCGGTGCGGGAAATGCGGCAGGTGATGGTGCCGAGCTCGCTCTTGGCAGCGGCAAAGCGGGTTTCCGGGTCTTCGATGCCGTGGTCAACGGCATTGCGAAAAATGTGGCCCAGACTGCGCAGAAAGGAGCCGAAAACGTCCGGGTCCAGGCGAATGTCCTCGCCCTCGACCGCCAGCGGGCCGACTTCCTTGCCCAGTCGGGCCGCGAGCTGCTGAATCAGTCGATCGAAGCCCTTCAACTCTTGGCTCAGAGAGACCCAGCGCAGTTGCGCAAGTTCGGCCGCGATGGCCCGCTGCGGCCCAGACAAGGCTGGCATTTTCAGAAACTCCGCCGCCAGTTGCTCAAAGCGTCGCGCCTGCTCGGGCGACAGGGTAACGGCACCGCCCCGGTTGACGTAATCTTCACCCAGGGCATCCATCACCGTGGCCAGGTCAAGATTGAGAAGATGAGTCCATCTGGTGGCAAAGACCAGGGCGGCGGCGTGGCTGCCAGCCGGGCCGCCGGGCGTTTGACCTTTACGCGCCTGCAATGCGCTCTCAGTTTCATGCAGGGCGGCCGGCAGATGCTGAAAACCGAACTGATTGAACGAGCCTTTGAAGGTGTGAATGGCGCGGTAAAGGTCGGCTTCAGACTGCGTGCGCCACGGCAACTGGCCGGCCTGCGCAAAAGCGCGGAACTCATCGACGGTGGCAAAGAAATCCGGGCCATCCGTCACCGCCGCCAAAATCATCTCCATGCGCCGGGTTTCCTGGGTGACCTTTTGTGCCAGCTTGCGCGTCTCGGTCACATCGGACAACACCGCCATGATGCGGTTGTCGATCGGGATGAATTCGGCCTTGAGCATTTTGTCGGCCACCTGCAACTCGGTGGGAATGATCGACAGAAACAGCGCCTGGCGCTGCGGATCGGTTTCAGCCAGGGCATCCTGGATGCAGTCACGCATCAATTTGCGCTGCAGGGCTTGCGTTGGAAACAGCAATTCGTCCACCGCCTGCCCGGTTGGTGTGCTGCCCAGCAGGCTGATGCAGGCCCGGCTGAACTTGCCGGTGACCAGCAGGTCGGCACCAAAGGACAAAAACCCCTGGCCGGAGTTGTCGAGCAGGGCCGCAACTTGCTCAAGGGTCTGCGTCACCACCTGATGCTGCTTGGCAATCAGCAGGTTTTTCTCGCTGATCTGGTGGTTGAATTTGGCCAGCTTGCGGTTCCAGCCGGCAACGCCCAGCAGCAGCAGCCCCATGGCCCCGGCTATCTTCCACAGCAGCGCATAGTCAAAACCGTGTTCCATGCGCACCGAAATCCATTTGTTGATGATGTCGCGGCGTTCCTGGTCGCTGATCGAGTCAGCCGCCTTTTGCATGATGCCGGCCAGCAGCGGCTCGTCGTTGCGCGAGGTCACGCAAAGGTCGAGGGTGAAATCGAGCTTGCCCGAAATTTTCAGATCGAGCATGGAAAATTTCTGCAACGAATAGGCGATGGTCGGCATGGTGTCGATGTAGCCCCACAGTTCGCCCTTGCGCACCCGCTCAAGGCCGTCCTGGGCGCTCTGCACCTCGGTGATCTGAATGCCGGGGTAGCGGTTGCGCAACATGGCGACAAAGACATAACCCTTGATGATGCCGATCTTGCGCGTGCCGATCTCGGAGCCATCCTTGATGAAAAGTTCCTTGGACTGGGTGGCAATCACCAGCGGCTCGACGATGTAGGGCCGGCTGAAATTCATCACGTCACGGCGGTTCGGGACATTCGCCGACATTGACAGGATGTCGCACTGGCGGCTGCGCAGGGCCGCCACCGACTCGCTCCAGACCTTGGTTGGCTGCAGCACCAGCGTGATACCCAGCCGCTCGCTCATCAAGGCCATCAGCTCGGCCCCGATGCCCTCGTGCCGGCCTTTTTCGTTGATGCGCTCGTAGGGCAGCCAATCGGGCTGCACGCACATTTTGATAGGACCCTTTTGCGCCAGGTAGGCGCGTTCGGCATCGGTCAGCGCTACTTGCCCGCCTGCGGGCTGCGCGGCATTGTCGGCGGCGGCCATGCTGACATGGGCGGTCAACACGAGCCAAAGCAGGAGGAGTCGGGCGAACTGGCTCATTGCATGGCTTTTTCCAATTGCTTGAGCGACTTGGCCAGACTGAGCGCCGCCTTGTATTCGCCGCTGGCCACGGCCATGGCCTGCTGCGCGAGCAGATAGCTGCGGTATTCGCTGCGGTGAAACTCTTCGCGTTTAGTCAGGACATCGAGTAGCTCATGGGCTTCCTTGACCTGTCCTGCCTGGGCCAGGCAGCGGGCCAGGCCGCAGCGCGCAAACAGATAGTCAGGATCAAGCGCGTAGGCCTGGCGGTACAGCGCAATGATCTCGGCGCGCGGGTGCTTCAGCCCTTCCTTGATACCGGCCAGATTGACCAGTGCCATGGGATGCTCAGGATGCATCTGTTGCAGTTGCTGCACATAACCCAGCGCCAAGCGCAGATCGCCCGAGTCCACGGCTTCGTGCATGCGCTCGTGCAAGGCTTTGCCCGCCGGTGAAAAGGTACTCTCTTTGAATTCGTCGTGGATGCGCAGATTGGTCGTCTCGATCGTGCGCAATTCCCCTGCCATCCAGACCTCAATCGGCGCGTTGTTGTTGTGCAGTCCATGACTGCTGAGCCAGTTCAGCAGCGTCATGCGATCGGAGTCCGACCCTTTCGGGAGCATGAGCTGCGCCTTCAGGTTTGCCAGTGCTGACGCATCACCGCGCGTTGCGCGCAGTTTCAGCACCATCAAGGCCAGGTGGCGAACCAGGTCATCGCCCAGACTGGCGGCCCGGCCCAGGTAGTCAGCATGGGCATCGCAGGCTTCAAGCAGCGCGTCCCAGCGCTGCTCCCATTGCGCGCCGGCTGGTCCCTGCGGCTTGCTGGGGATCGCCTTCACGCTGGTCATCCACTGGCTTGGAAACCACAGGGCGTGGCCGCCGGGCAGTTCGCTCTGCGGGTCTTTCGCCGCGTCGAACACGGTGCGCTGACCCTGGCTGGCGGTTTTCCAGAAAGCCGCCTTTGTTGACTCCTTCCAGGCTTTCTGCGCGGCTTTTTCGTCATCCAGGAAACGCAGCCCGGCGACCTGTGCAATGGCATCTTCCGAGCGGCGTGGTTGGGTGTGTTTGAACGTGGCGCGAAAGCCCAGGCAGCGCTCCAGCCCGTCAGACCAGCAGCGCCAGCGCACCACGCGTTCAAGGGCAAACAGGTTGTCCGGGCTGGTCTGCCAGTTGGCTTCCATCACGGCACGCGCCTGCGCCGCATCGCCGCTCAGGAACAGCGCCAGCGACAGGTTGTTGCGCGCCGACGGGTGATCAATGCCTTGCAGCACCGCCATACAGGCGGCCAGATTGTCATTGGCGAGGTGCATGCGTGACAGGTCGATCGCCTCGGCCTGCTCCAGGGTCAGCGCGCCCAGCGCGGACTCGATGCTTGGGGGCAGTGGCATATCCTGCCGCTGCATGACCGCCAGACGCTGGAGCGCGCGGCCATGCACCGCCACCAGACCGGCAGCTTGGGCACTTTGGCACAGGGCCTCAAGCGCCGCTTGGCTGCCGGGGTCGCTGAGCTGCCATTCCCAGGCCCGGGCAGCGGCTTGCATCGGTGTGCCGCAGTGACTCTCGATCTCCCAGGCCAGGCCCAGCAGGGGCTTGAAGTCGGGAAAGGACTTGCGCAGTGCTGCCAGGCGCTGGCTCGCCAGCACCTGGTTGCCACGGGCTGCCAGGCGGCTCACCGTCGTGAGCTGTTCAGCACTGGGGAGCAGAGCGTTTTTTATGTGCTTGTCGGTTTTGGCCATGATGGGTTAAATGGTTTGGATGGAAGTGCCTGTGTCAGTGCCAACACTGACATTATCGAGGTGTGCCGATAGATTTATGCCAAATCAGCCACCAGCCCTTATGCAGCATGCGCTTGTAGCTATAAATAAAATAGCATTCTGGCGAGCGGTTGATCAAGTGTAGTGCGGGCGATGGCGCTCTGATCTACTGGCGCAGTTGGCAAAATTGGAGTTGGTGCTGTGCTACGATGAAATTTCGTTTTACGAAAACCTATTTGTATGACAAGTGTTGCTGTTTCACCCAAATTTCAAGTCGTCATACCCAAAGATGTCCGCAAGCAACTCAACATCCTGCCCGGCCAGCGGGTGGATGTGCGGGTTGAGGGCTTGCATATCGTGCTGCAGCCAGAGCTGCCGATGTCGGCTCTGCGCGGACTGTGCCCGGGCATCGATACCAATGTACCCAACGACCCCGAAGGCCCAGCCTGGCCCGGCGGCTGTGACTTGCTGGCTGAACCTGTCTGGGTGCCGCCGAGCCAGCGCGGATGAACATTGTTGATTCATGCGGCTGGCTTGAGTTCATTGCCAATGGCCAAAATGCAGACTTTTTTCAGCCAGTGCTGGAGGACGAAGAGCAACTGCTGCTGCCTGGTCTGGTGGCTTTTGAGGTAATCCGTCGCTTGATGGCGCTCAAACAGGATGTCGCGATTGGCCCCACGCTGGCCGTTATGGGTCGGTTGAAACGGGTCGATTTGACCGTGGCCCAGTTGGCGCAGGCCGCCTTCGCCGCCCGCACCCACAAGCTGGCCATGGCGGATGCCATTATTTGGCAAACTGCCCAAGTGAGTCAGGCCAGGCTTTATACCCAGGATATTGATTTGCAAGGTTTGCCCGGAGTGGTTTACCAAGCCAGGCGGCTCAACAACGAAGGCTTGATCCGACCGGGAAATGCATAAGAAGTCAGCCGCTGGCCCAGCATGTCATCGCCTCAGCCGGACAACATCAGGCAATACCCGGCAGCACCGCTTCCGGGGCCGGACTTGACCGGCGCGCCCGCTCGGCGGCCTGCACCGCCGCGACCCTGGCCTGATGCACCAGTTCACCCACTTTTTGGCCGGTAGCCCCCGCCGCCATTGCGCTGTCAGCTATCTTTTTTGTATCGACCTGCTGCATCACCGCGAGCACCGCCAGCAGGTGCTGGCGCTGCGGGTAGGCCTGCCCGGTGTGGCCAAGCCGGCCGCGCGCATCGCATTCGCAGGCCAGCAGGATGTCGGTCATGCGCTGTGGCTTGCGCAGCGCATCGCAGCGCTCGAGCAGGCGCACCAGCGCGGCGGCGCCGATATCGCTGCTGCGGTGGATGTTGCTGTGTTCGCGTGCCACCACATCAGCGAGTTCGCGCGCCTCGACGGGAATGCGCAGGCGCTGGCAAATTCCCTTGAGCAGTTTGGCGCCGCGCTCTTCGTGGCCCAGATGGCGCGGCAGGATGTCGGGCGGGGTGTTGCCTTTGCCCAGGTCGTGAAACAGGCAGGCCACCCGCACCGCCAGTGGCGCCTGCAGCCGGGCCGCCATGTCGAGCACCATCATCAGGTGCACGCCGGTATCGACTTCGGGGTGGTAGTCGGCGCGTTGCGACACCCCCCACAGGCAGTCCACTTCGGGCAGCAGGCGCTGCAATGCACCGCAGGCGCGCAGCACCTCGAACAGGCGCGACGGGGTGGCATCCATCAGTCCGCGCGCCAGTTCCTGCCAGACCCGCTCGGCGACCAGGTGGTCCACCTCGCCGCTGGCCACCATCTCGCGCATCAGCGCCAGCGTTGCTGGCGCTAGCGTGAAGTCGGCAAAACGCGCGGCAAAACGCGCTACCCGCAGGATGCGCACCGGGTCTTCCCGAAACTGCGGGCTGACATGGCGCAACAGCCGCGTCGCCAGGTCTGCCATGCCACCATGCGGGTCAATCACCATTTTTGCATCAAAATGGCCTCCAGCCCTTATGCAGTCTGCGCTGACAGCTATCGCATTAATAGTAAGGTCACGGCGTGCCAGATCGTCTTGCAAGGTCACTTCAGGCGATGCATGGATGACAAAGCCGTGGTAGCCCGGCGCAGTCTTGCGCTCGGTGCGCGCCAGTGCAAATTCTTCATGGGTTTGTGGGTGCAAAAACACCGGAAAGTCTTTGCCGACCGGCACAAAGCCTTGGTCGATCAGGGCTTTGGGGGTGGCGCCCACCACCACCCAATCGCGGTCCTTGATCGCCAGTCCCAGCAAGGCATCACGCACCGCACCGCCCACCAGATAAATTTGCATCTCAGGCGTGCAGGCGGTAAGGCTCTTCGAAGTCGCGGAAATCCTGTTCGGCCAGCGCGTCGTCAATCCAGGCCTGGATGCCGGGCAGGGCGACTACCCGCTCCAGGTAAGCCAAGATGTCGGGCGGCAGCGGCAGCGCATAAGTGATCAGGCGCGTCAATACCGGCGCAAAGTAGGCATCGGCGATGCTGAAGTCGCCAAACAGCAGCGGGCCGCCGTATGTCTTGAGCAGTTGCTGCCACATCGCCACCAGCCGTGCCAGGTCGGCGCGCACGCCGGGCTGGTCACGCCAGATCAGCGCGCCCACTTGCGGCAGCCGGGCTTCGATGTTCATCGGGCAGGCGCTGCGCAGCGCGCTGAAGCCGCTGTGCATTTCAGCGCACAGGCTGTGGGCACGGGCACGCGCCGCCTTGTCGGCCGGCCACAGTTGTTTGTCAGGAAACTGCTCGGCGAGGTATTCGGCAATCGCCAGCGTGTCCCAGATCACCAGCCCAGCATCGACCAGCACCGGCACCTTGGCCACCGGGCTGATTTTGCCGATGGCGGTCTTGAACTGCGAGTCGGGCGTGAAGGCGTCAAAACGCAGCATGACCTCTTCAAAGTCAATGCCCGCCTGCTTGAGCAGCACCCAGGAGCGCATTGACCAGGAGGAGTAGTTTTTGTTGCCGATGTAGAGTTTGAGCATGGATGAAATCGGGGAAATAAAGGGCAGGGGGCAAGAGTGGGCCGCGACCGGCAGCGGCCGGGCGCAGCGCCATTCAGGGCAACGCGCGATTTTCGCCAACTTTTGCGTCACGCGGGCCGATCTGGCCGAGCCGGCTCCTGAGCGACTGGGTTTGCCCGGTGATCATGGCGGCATACAGGGTGGTGTTGGCCAGCACTTTTTTGACATAGTCACGGGTTTCGGCAAACGGGATGTTTTCGGCCCAGATGGCGGCTTCGAGCACCGGCGCGCCGCTGCTGCCGCGCCAGGCGCGTGGCCGACCTGGCCCGGCGTTGTAGGCGGCAGCGGCCAGCGGCATCGAGCCGGCAAAATCGTCAAGCACCAGCTTGAGGTAGCCGGTGCCGATCGCGATATTGGTGTCGCGGTCATTGATCTGGTGCGGCTTGAACTGGCTCAGGCCGATTTTTTTGGCGGTCCACCGGGCTGTCTCGGGCATCACCTGCATCAGCCCGCTGGCGCCGACCCCGGAGCGCGCATTGGTGATAAAGCGGCTTTCCTGGCGAATCAGGCCATACACATAGGCCGGATCAAGACCGATTTCGCGGCTGCGCGCCAGCACTTCTTTTTTGTGCGGCATCGGAAAACGCTGGGTCAGGTCAATCACCGCCCGGGTGCGGTCGCTGGTGTTGATGCAGCGGTCCCATACTTCATGCTGACAGGCCAGGTCGGCGGCGGCCAGCAGTTCGCGGTCGCTCATGCCGCCATCGGTGTGCAGATTGGTGCTGTAGTTCCATTCGCGCACACCGTCGGCGCGCAGGCCCAGCGCCATTGCTGCCAAGGCGCGCTGCAAGCCGGGGTTGTTGCGCGCCTGCTCTTGTTCGGCAGCGGTCAGTGGCTCTGGTGCAAGCGGCGGCACGATGCTCAGGCCCAGCGCCTCTTGCGCCAGCATTTCATAAAACCCGCGCACGCTGGCGATGCCTTGCAGCAACTCGCGCGCCTGTTGCTGCTCGGTCTCGGTGCGACTGGTTTGCATCAGTGCCCGGGCACGCCAATAAACCCAGGTGGACTGGCTGGCCAAGTCGGGGCTCATGGCCAAAATGGCAGCCAACGCGTCTTGCCACTGGTGGCGGCGCAAGGCGGCGCGGGTGCGCCAGGCCAGATGCTCGTCGCTCATGCCAAGCGGGCTGGCCTTGCTGAAATGGCCGAGCGCATCATCAGACAGATTTTGGGCAAATTGCTTGCCAATCGCGCCCCAGGCCCAGGTGCGCTGCGCGGTACTCAGGTGTCGGCTCCAGCGGCTTTCCAGCGCACTGGCGGCACCTTCGGGGTTGCTGTCGGCCCAGCGCACCAGCGCCAGCAATGCCAATTCTTGCGTCAGCGGTTTGGCTGAAGGGGTCTGGCGGCTGAGAAAACGCTCGGGGTCTTGCGTCAGTTCGTCAAATTCGGTGTTGGCATCGGGCGCCACGATGGCCACCGCCAGCCGCGCGGCCTTGAGTTGGCGGGCCTCCAGCGCCAGCCGGGCCTTGCGCCAGATGTCGGCAGCCGTCAGGTGTTTGGCGGCAAAGTGTTGTTGCGCTGCCAGCGCGCAGCCGGCCCCCGAATCCTTTTGCCGGTACCACTGAGACTTGAGTTCTTCGGACAGGTTGACGCCACCGAGGATATGTTCTGCCGCCAGCGTGTAGCAGCGCACCTCGGGGTCGTCGTTCATGCGAAAGTTGGGTGCCACCACGGCAAAACGGCTCCAGTCGCGGCGCTGGCCCAGCAGCAGCAGCCAGTCGTTGCGCAGCCGGTCTTCCTGGTAAGTGCCCTGGTAACGGTCTAAAAAATTGGTGATCTCATCGACACTGGCGCTGTCGAGCCGGGCACGCAACTCCCAGTAAGCGGCCCAGGGTTCCAGGATATGGCCACGGGCGTGCGGCAGCAACTCGGTCAGGCGTTTGCTCTGCCCTTTTTGAAAGGCGAGGCTCATGTCTTGCAGCACGTCATCGGCCCGGCTGTAGCCAGCCAAAGCGGTGGTGGGGAGCGCGGTCAGTGCGCCCAGGAGGCTAATCGATGTCAAAATGTTTGCGAACTGCATATATGGAGATTATGAATAATTCTGATGAAAAAACCGCGTCCGACAAAAAAGCCTTGCGCAAAATCCTGATCAAGCAGCGTCTGCAACTGCCAGACCGGGCGCAGCGGGTGGATTTGCTGTGCCGCGTCATGCGGATCTGGCTGGTTGGCCGACCCGACACGGTGATTGGCGCCTACTGGCCGATCAAAGGCGAATTTGACCCGCTGCCGGCGCTGCACCGCTGGAAAGAAGACGGCGAACTGGTCGAGCGCCCTCAATTGCGCAAGATTGGACTGCCGGTGGTGGATAAAGTTCACCAAACCATGAGTTTTCATGCCTGGTATCCGGGCTGCCCGATGGAAGATGATGCGTTTGGCATTCCCAAACCCAAGGACACCGAGCTGATTGTGCCGACCTTGCTGTTTGTCGCCTGTGTCGGTTATGCGCCGGGTGGCTACCGGCTGGGTTATGGCGGCGGTTTTTACGACCGCACGCTCGCTGGCCTGGCACCCAAACCATTTACCGTCGGCCTGGGGTTTGGCACCGACTTTTTGCCCGACTTTGAGCCAGCGCCGCATGACGTGGCGCTGGATGCCATTTTGAACGACCACGGCGTGGTGTGGCCAATTTAGCCATGACGCTGCACAGTCTGATCGACCCGCTGATTGATGCCTCGTTCAAGGGCTTTCCGCATCACAGTGCGCCGCTGCTGCGCTCGTGCATTGGCCAGCAGGGCTGGAATGTGTTGCAAGGCGACCTGCCGCTGCCGCTGGCAGTGGTCAAGCGCGAGGTGCTGCAGCACAACCTGGCCTGGATGCAAGACTTTGCCAGCGCGCGCGGGCTGGGGCTGGCGCCCCACGGCAAAACCAGCATGTCGCCGCAGTTGTTTCGCCATCAGCTTGATGCCGGTGCCTGGGGCATGACCTTTGCCAACGTCACGCAGGCGCGCATCGGTGTCGCGGCTGGCGCGCAACGCTGCCTGATCGCCAACCAGGTGCTAGCCGAGGTGGATTTGCGCGGCATCGACGATCTCAAACACCGGCACCCCGAGTTGCGGCTGCTGTTTTTTGTCGATTCGGCAGCGCAACTTGAGCTGATCGAAGCCTGGCGCCAGCGCCATCCGGCGGCCCAGGCGTTTGAGGTGCTGCTTGAAATCGGCATGCCCGGCGGGCGCACCGGCTGTCGCGATCTGCCACAGGCGTTGCACCTGGCCGAATTGCTGCATGACAGCGCCGCCGTGCGCCTGGCGGGCGTGGCATGTTATGAGGGCCTGGCAGCCACCGGCCAAACCGCCCACGATGTCGCCTATGCCCGGCAATGGATCGAGCGGCTGCAGGCGCTGGCCCGGGCTTGCGACGAACAGAACCTGTTTGACACCGATGAGGTGCTGCTCAGCGCCGGTGGCTCGGCGATTTTTGACCTGGTGGCCGATGGCCTGAAGCCCCAGTTGAGCCGACCGGTCATCGGCCTGCTGCGCTCGGGCTGCTATGTCACGCATGACCAGGGCCATTACCGGCGCATGATGCGTGCGGTGACCGACCGCACCGGCTGCGGCAGCGGTTTGCAGGCGGCGCTGGAGGTGTGGGCCCATGTGCAGTCCTGCCCCGAGCCGGGTCTGGCGCTGCTGGCCGTTGGCAAACGCGATATTTCCTATGACTGGGATCTGCCCACGCCGCTGCTGGTATGCCCGCGCGGCACCCATGAATTGCAGGCCGCTCCGACCGACTGGCAGATCAGCCAGCTCAACGACCAGCATGCCTATTTGCAGGGGCCGGCTCCGCTTGCCTTGCAGGTTGGTGACCGGGTTGGCCTGGGCATTTCGCACCCCTGCACCACCTTTGACAAATGGCGCTGGCTGCCGCTGGTCGATCGGCACTACACCGTGGTGGATGCGCTGGTGACCTGTTTTTGAGGCGCCGAACCACCGGTTGAGCGCTGGATAATCAAGCCATGAACAAGAATCTGACCGATGTGCAAGATGTTGTTTTCCGCGAAGTGGTCCAGTTGCCCGCGCCGGTTGCCCCCAGCGCACATTTCATGATGGCGCACCCGGCGCATGTGATGGCGCTGGGTTTTGGTGCCGGCCTGAGCACCAGGGCACCCGGCACCATGGGCACCCTGTGGGCCTGGGCGGTGTTTGCCGTGCTGCAAGACCGCCTGAGTGAGTTGCAGTGGGGCGTGCTGATTGCCGCCAGCGTGCTGGCGGGCTGGTGGGCCTGCAGCATCACTGCCCGGCACCTGCGGCTGGCAGACCCCGGCAGCATTGTGTGGGACGAGATTGCCGCCTTTTGGCTGGTGCTGTGGCTGATCAGCCCAACCGGGTTTTGGGGCCAGTTGGCGGCGTTTGCGCTGTTTCGGTTTTTTGACGCAGTCAAGCCCGGCCCGGTGGGCTGGGCTGACCAGTTGTTTCATGATGTTGACCCAAGGGTTGACCCGGCGGCCTGGCGCAAGGCCGGCTGGGGCATCATGCTGGATGATTTGGTGGCGGCATTTTGCACCCTGCTGCTGCTGGCGCTGTGGCGTGCCTGGTAATCAGATGAATTCCAATATGCTATATATTACAGAGCAAGCTACGCATGATCTATGCGGGCTGATGGCCGATTTGCTGCTAAAGAAACACTGGCTGCTGGCAACTGCCGAAAGCTGTACCGGCGGGCTGATCGCCGCCGCCTGCACCGACCAAGCCGGCTCCAGCGGCTGGTTTGAGCGCGGTTTTGTGACCTATTCGAATGCCGCCAAGACCGAGCTGCTCGGTGTCGATGCCGCGCTGATCCGGCAGCAGGGTGCCGTCAGCGAGGCAGTGGCGCAGGCCATGGCCGCCGGTGCGCTGGCCCGTTCGCATGCCCAGGTGGCGCTGGCTGTCACCGGGGTGGCCGGCCCGACTGGCGGCAGTGCCGACAAGCCGGTCGGCACCGTCTGGTTTGGCTGGGCCACACCAGCCGGGGTGACCAGCGCGGTGCAGCACTTTGCCGGCAACCGCGCCGCCGTGCGCGCCGCCACGGTGCAGCATGCGCTGGCGCAGTTGCTGGGCCGGCTGCAAGCCGACCCGGTGGCTGGTGGCTGAAATGCCAACAAGGGCTGGAACCTGATTTGGCATCAATAGAGTGGGCATCAATTTTGGTCAACTTCTGGAGTGGCCTGGCCACCGGCCTGGCGCTGATTGTGGCCATTGGCTCGCAAAACGCCTTTGTGCTGCGGCAGGGCATCTTGCGCGAACATGTGCTGGCGCTGGTGCTGTTTTGTGCGTTGTCGGATGCACTGCTGATTGCCGCCGGCATTGCTGGTGCCGGTGTGCTGATTCGGGACAACCCGGCGCTGATGATGCTGACGCGCTATGGCGGTGCGCTGTTTTTGGCCAGTTATGCCGCCATGGCGGCCCGGCGCGCCTGGGCTGGCAGCCAGATGCAGATACGCCCCGCCACTGGCACCCCGCTGGCGGCGGCGCTGGCCGCGTGTTTTGGCTTTACTTTTTTGAACCCGCATGTCTATCTTGACACCGTGGTGCTGCTCGGCGCGATTGCCAACCAGCAGCCAGACCCCGGGCGCTGGCTGTTTGGCGCCGGCGCCTGTACCGGCAGTCTGCTATGGTTTTCGGCGCTGGGTTTTGGCGCCCGTTTTTTGGCGCCGCTGTTTCAGGCCAGCCAGGCCTGGCGCGTGCTTGACAGCCTGATTGCGCTGACCATGCTGACCATGGCGGTGGCGCTGCTGCGCACCTAAACCTCTGTACGCCCTTCGAAAAGACGGCTAATGGCCTGTCCGGGCAACCACAGTGTCAGCGGTGTATCAGGAAATTCTTCAAAGTTCATCTGGCTATAAAAATGATGAGCGCCTGCATTCTTGGCATCGACGATGACACCTGCCGAGCCTATTTCTTCTGAAAGACGATGGCAGCGGTACAGCGCATCCAGCAGCAGCAACTTGCCGATTCCCTTGCCCTGCTGGCTTTGGTCAACGGCTAAGCGGGCTAACCGCGCAACCGGTACCGGGTAATGTGGAAACCGCTTTTGCTGCTGCTGCGGCAACTGTTCCCGCCGGATGGCCGCCATGGCCAGGCTGTAGTAGCCCAGAATGGCGGCTCCCCTGGCTGCAACGTAGGTGCGGCTGATGTTCGACTCGCCGTGCTGACGGGCAAGTTGGCGCAAATAGTTGTCCAGTGCAGCCTCGCCACAGGCAAAGTTGCGGCGGTCATGATGTTTCGCCAGCGTCTCAATCTGACCATCAAAGGCCATCATGGCATCATCAATTGGCGGTGGTGCGTTGGGCACGCCAGGCCAAATAGTCCAGCGCAGCAGCTTCAAGTTTTGGTCTGGGCTTGTCGGCGTTGTCCAGCGCGGTAAAAAATGCAGCCCAATCCCGAGTTGAAAACGTCAGTGACTCGCTCTCAGCCAGAATCTGTTTGGCTCGATCCTGTGCACAAGCGATGAGAAAAGCGCTCAAAGAAACGCCAGCCGTTGTTGCCGCGCGCACGATCAGTTCCTTGATCTCAGGCGAGGTGCGCAGATCAATGCGCTCAAACGGTTGGGTCAGGGTAGCCATGCTTAGCTCCAGATTTGTTACGGAAAAAATACGGAATGATTGTAGGTGATCGGAGAATTTGTGGCATGCCCCGGATGTTGTGAAATCATGCGGGTGCCCACACGAATACAGGAGCCAGGCTCCAATGGCACTGACTTAAGCGCAATTGCTTGCCAAATTCCCCGTTCGCCCTGAGCTTGTCGAAGGGTCAAGAAGGCTTCGACAAGCTCAGCCCGAACAAAAACCCCTTTGAGTCAGTGCCATTGGGGCCAAAGTCAAATTAAATCAAGGCTTTGGTTCGACAAGCTCACCATGAACGGGGTGTTTCACGTCAAAAACGGCGGTGTTTCACGTCAAAAACGGCGGTGTTTCACGTCAAAAACGGCGGTGTTTCACGTCAAAAACGGCGGTGTTTCACGTCAAAAACGGCGGTGTTTCACGTCAAAAACGGCGGTGTTTCACGTTAATCTGGTGGCTGCGAAACCAGCCGACAATGTCACCGGTAAATGCTGCATAGCGACATTCGGTGACTATGATATATATAGCTTGCTACGCTTTATGGATAAGGGCTACAGCCATATTTTGCTTAAAAAATGTGGTTTCAGGCAGGCGGCCCGCAGGCCATTCGCCGCAGCATTTTGACAGCCGTTTTTTGGCTCCACTATTTCAAGCCGCCAGGCTTGGCGCGTGCTTGTCAGCTTGGTTGCGCTGAGCATGCGGACAATGGCGGCAGCGCTGCTGCGCAGTCAGCCAGATGCCGACACATTTCCCGGAGACCCTGATGCCATCGCCCGACAATGTTTGTGCCAACCCGATCGTTCATTTGTTTCACGCCAGCCTGGTCTGGCCCCTGCAGCTTGAGCCGATGCCGCTGGCGGCGGCCAGCAAACGCCACTGGGAGGCGATTGAGAACTGCGGCGACACGCACCCCTGGCATCTGATCGACGATGAGTTTACCGAAGACCCGCGCCAATTTCGTGAACGGCATTACCGGGAATTTGTGTCTTTTCTGCCCTATGTGCAGCGGTTTCTGTATGGCGAAGGCCGCACGGGCCAGGCTGGTGCCGACCCGCTGGCGGGCCGCTCGCCGATGCATGTGTTTCGGCGCAAGGACATCAGCGGCCTGCGCCTGACCCTGCGCCCTGGGCAAGTGCCGGTGGAACTGCACATTGTGCACATCGACCTTTACCTGTTTGACGACCTGGACCTGGTTCAGTTGAACCTGGAGGTGTGTGCCAGCCAACTGCCGCTCGATACCGTGCGCGATATTCTGTTCAGATTTGGCCGGGCCTATCCGTCGGGCTGGGAAGCAGGTGGTGCCGGTCTGCACAACGTCCATCTGGCCGAGTGGCTTGGCAGCGATGGCCAGGTGCTGGCCCGCTCCGACACCGAGCATCGGCAGAAATACCTCGGTTTTGTCTGCCAGCATCGCAGCCCCTGCATCTCGGAACACTGGGCCAGCCTGCTGCGCCCGCTGGTGCTGGCCCATTCGGACGAGCCCGGCGACTTGCGTTATCGGCTGATTGAATACCACCGCATGCCGGTGATGGCCTTTCTGGCGCTGGAGCCGTCGGTGGCACTCAACGCCCACGACTGGCTGCGCATCGGAATGGCCAGCCTGTTGCACCCCGACGAGGCGGTTCCTGCCAATGACCCGACGGTGATCGAATTTGGCCAGCGCTATTGCCAGGACCAGTTTCGCACCGGCTTGCGCGCCGGCACCAACAGCCGCTTCATCTGTACCGGCAATTCCCTGACGGTGGTCGGCGACGCCAGCCAGCCATTTTTTTCAGACCCCGAGCGCGGCATGCTGGCGCAGTTCAGACACCAGTATTTTTTGATCTTTTTGATCGCGCATCTGCACCGCGCCGCGTTGCTGGTGTTTTCGGATGTGCTGGTGGGCGCAGTCAATGCCCTCAATATCCGCGACGACGAATCGGTGCGGCTGTTCAAGCGCCGGATCCGGGCCAATTTCGAGACCTTTTTGCGCTTCACGCACCGCTACTGGTTTCATGAGCTGTCGGAGCGACCGCACATGCAGGCAACTTTTCGGATGTGCTCGGAGCACCTGCGCAACGATGGCCTGTATGACGAGGTGCGCGACGAAATCCGCGAAATGAGCCATTACCTTGACAGCGATTCACAACGCCGCCAGTCCAACACCGTGGTGCGCCTGACCGTGCTGACCATTTTGGGCCTGATTGCCACCGTCACCACCGGCTATTTCGGCATGAACATCATCGCCTTTGGCGATGGTTCGGTGCTGGAGCGCGCGCTGCACGGTCTGCTGGCCGCGCTGGTGTTTGTCGCGCTGGTGATGTTTGCCGTGTCGCGCTCGAAACGCCTGTCGGATTTTCTGGAAGCCTTGTCCGATGAGCGGCTCAGCTTTGCCGGCAAATGGCGGACGTTCTGGCGGGTGCTGGGTGGCTAGCAGCCGGTGACCCTGGGCACCGGCAGCGGCTAAACTGGTTCCATGCAACTCAACCCGGCCCAGCTATCCGCCCACCTGAAAAAGGGCCTGAAAAGCCTCTACACCTTGCATGGCGACGAGCCGCTGCTGATCCAGGAGGCACTCGATGCGATTCGCACGGCGGCGCGGGCGCAGGGTTTTACCGAGCGCACCTCGCACACCGTCAGCGGCACCCATTTTGACTGGAGCGAGGTGCTGGCGGCCTGCGGCAGCCTGAGCCTGTTTGCCGACAAGCAAATTGTCGAGCTGCGCATCCCCAGCGGCAAACCCGGCAAGGAGGGCAGCAGCGCCCTGCAACAACTGGTCGATCAAGCGCGCGGCAACCAGTCAACCCTGACGCTGGTGATGTTGCCGCGCCTGGACAAGCCAACCCGGGCCAGTGCCTGGTTTTCCGCGCTGGAGGGCGGCATCACGCTCGAAGTCAGCCCGGTCGAGCGTGCTGCGCTGCCGCCATGGATTGCCCAGCGCCTGGCGCTGCAAGGCCAGCGCGTGGCTGCCGGTGAAGAGGGCCAGCGCACATTGCAGTTTTTTGCCGACCGGGTTGAAGGCAACCTGCTGGCGGCGCACCAGGAAATCCAGAAGCTCGCCTTGCTGCATCCGGCCGGTGAGCTGAGTTTTGAACAAATTGAGCGGGCCGTGCTGAACGTGGCGCGCTATGACGTGTTCAAGCTCAGCGAAGCAGTGCTGGCCGGGCAACTGGCGCGGGTGCAGCGCATGCTCGAAGGCTTGCAAGCCGAGGGCGAAGCTGCTGTGCTGGTGCACTACACCCTGGCAGAAGACATTCGCGCCCTCAAGCGCGTCAAAGATGCGATCCGGCGCGGCAGCCCGTTGCCGCTGGCGCTGCGCGAGCAACGGGTGTGGGGCCAGCGGGAGCGGCTGTTTGAGCGCGTGCTGCCGCGCCTCGACGATGCCACGCTGGCCCAGTTGCTGCACGGCGCGCACCAGGTTGATGGGGTGGTCAAGGGCCTGAAATCAGCCGACTGGCCAGACGATCCGTGGCAGGCGCTGGCCCGGCTGGGCTTGCAATTGTGTGCGCTGTGCGCCGCCCAAACCAACCCCGGCATCACCAGCCTGTCGGCATCTTGCCGCAAGCCATAAAAAAAGCCGCATCCGGCCTGGATGCGGCTTGACCGGCAGTGATTAGTCGTTCAGGGCTTGAAGCTGTCACCCAGCGCCAGGCCTTCGCGGCGCGGGTCGGCGCCGCCTTCGAGCACGCCGCTGCTGGTCTTGACGATGGTGCTGATGCCGCTGCTCTGGGCATTGACGCTGACCGTGTGGCCCAGCGCGCGCAGCCCGGTGACCAGCGCGTCGTTGCCACCGGCCAGCCCGCCGGCGGGTGTGCTGTTGTTGACATTCGGGTGCTCGCCGCCGACGTTGGTGGTGGCGCTGTTGGCGGCACCAAAGTCCACCAGCGAGGTGGCTTGCTGCGCATTGAGGCCCCAGTCAAGCACGCCGACCAGCGTTTTCACCACATACTGAATGATGGTGGCACCACCCGGCGAGCCGGTGCCCAGCAAAAAGTCGCCCATCGAGCCATCGGCATTCAGCTTGAACACCAGCGTTGGCGCCATCGAACTGCGCGGGCGCTTGTTGGCCGCCACACTGTTGGCAATCGCGCCGCCGGCATCGGTGCTCAGCACCGAAAAGTCGGTCAACTGGTTGTTGAGCAAAAAGCCGTTGGTCATGCGAAACGAACCCATGCCACTCTCGATGGTGGTGGTCATCACCACCACGTTGCCCTGCTTGTCAACAATCGTCATGTGGGTGGTGCCCTTGCCCTCGGTGGCACTGCTGCCGACCGCCGGACTGGCAAACACGCCGGCGCTGGCGGTGCCCATGCTCTTGCTGAAATCAATCAGGTTGGCGCGGCTGCGCAGGTAGCTCTTGTCGAGCAGTGCAGCGGCGGAGCCGCCGGGCAGGGCGACAAAGTCGGTGTCGGCGATGTACTTGTTGCGGTCGGCATAGGCCAGCCGCTCGGCTTCGCTGACCAGATGCAAACCCATCACGGTCGGCTTGCCGCCATTGATGTCGAGGCTGGTGGGCTGGTAGCCTGTGAGGTAAAAGTTTTCCAGAATGCCCAGCGCCTGGGCCACGGTGATGCCACCCGACGACGGTGCACCCATGCCGCAGACCCAGTAGCTGCGGTAGCTGGTGCATACCGGGTCGCGCTTTTTGGCCTGGTAATTGGCCAGGTCGCTCAGTTCGGTCAGGCCCGGGGTGATGGCAAAGCTGGGGCTGCCGCCGCTGGTCATTTTGATTTTGTTGACGATATTTTGGGCAATGGCACCGGTGTAGAGGGCGTTGGCGCCGCTGCTGGCGAGGGTGTTCAAGGTGGCGGCATAGGCCGGGTTTTTGATGATGCTGCCGAGTACCCGGGCAGAGCCATCGGCGTTGAGGAAATAGGCTGCCGCTTCCGGGTCGGTCTGCAGCAACACTTTGGCGCCGTCAATGGCTGCCGCCATGCGCCCGCTGATCGGAAAGCCGTTGCTGGCCAGGGTGCTGGCCTCGGTGAACAGGTCTTTCCAGGGCAGGCTGCCATGGTCTTTGTAGGCCACATCAAGCATGCGCACCGCCCCTGGCGTGCCGATGGAGCGACCGCTTTGGCGCAGCAGGTTGAAGGAGGCACCGGACTCGGGTGCCGTGAGCACTGGCAGCGGCGGCGCGGTGTTGCTGTCGCTGATGGTGCGCAGATAGTCCGGCGTGGCCGCCGCCGGAGCGGTTTCGCGGCCATCATAGGACTCGACCTTTTTGGTTTTGGCATCAAAGTGCAGCATGAAGGCACCGCCCCCAAGGCCGGACGACTGTGGCTCGACCAGCCCCAGCACCATTTGCACGGCGACTGCCGCATCGACCGCCGAGCCGCCTTTTTTCAGCACCTCGCAGCCGGCCCTGGACGCGTAAGGGTTGGCCGTGATCACCATGTAGGTCTTGGCCGACACCAGATTTTTGGCGCGATAGCCCGAGGCCGGCTCCGGCGCACCGGGGTCGCCCGGCAGGCCCGAGCCGACCACCACGCTGCCGCTGTCGGTGACCTGGGCGCATTGCGTGTCTGCCACGGCGGCAACCGCACTGTCGCTGCTGCTGCCGCCACAGGCACCAAGCAGCAGGGTGGCGCACAGGCCTGGCACCAAGCCGGCGGGAAAGCGCCGCTGAACTGGCGAAAAAACCGGGTCGGGATCTGGATGTTGCATCTGGAAGTCACCTTGGAATGGGTTGGTTGAGGGTTGGATTGGTGGAGCAGCCGATCATCGCGCAATTTTTGCGCCGGCAACACCGGCACCGCCACTCGCACGGCAATTAAAAAAGGCACCGGGGTGAGCGGTGCCTTGTTCGTTTTTTTGTTTGACGTTTGTCTCGCCACGGCGGGCTTGTCTCCTGGGTCTTTCATCTTGGGCAAACATTGCCACCTGCAAGTGAAGCCGCTACTGTAAGCCCTGAACTGGTGCCAAACCATCCGGAAATACCCTTGTCGTGTTTACCCTTGGTGCGCGTTGGCATCGGCGATGATCCAGCGGGCTGCCTTCTCGGCGATCATCAAGACTGGTGAATTGGTGTTGCCGCTGGTGATCACCGGCATTACCCCGGCATCGACCACGCGCAGGCCGACCACCAACCCGCCTGGCCCGCGCACCCGCAGGCGCGCATCGACTACCGCCAGCGGATCATCCATGCGGCCCATTTTGGTGGTGCCGACCGGGTGAAAGATGGTGGTGGCAATGTCGCCGGCCAGCCGCGCCAGCTCGGCATCCGACTGAAACTGCACGCCGGGCTTGAATTCTTGCGGCTGGTATTGGGCCAGCGCCGGCTGGCCCACAATGGTGCGGGTGAGCCGCAGCGAATCGGCTGCCACCTGGCGGTCGGCTTCGGTGCTGAGGTAGTTGGGCGCAATCACCGGTGCCACCCGAAAGTCGGGCGAGCTGATTTGCACGCTGCCCCGGCTGCTTGGGTTCAGGTTGCAGACGCTGGCGGTAAAGGCGGCAAAACGGTGCAGCGGCTGGCCAAAAGCCTCCAGGCTCAGCGGCTGCACATGGTATTCAATATTCGGGTAGGGCTGCTGCGGGTCGCTGCGGGTGAAAGCCCCCAGTTGGCTGGGTGCCATGCTCATCGGGCCGCTGCGCCAAAGCGCGTATTCCAGCGCGATCATCGCCTTGCCCCACAGCGAGCTGGCTTGCACGTTGAGGGTTTTGGCCCCCTGCACCTTGAACACCGTGCGAATCTGCAAATGGTCTTGCAGATTGGCACCCACGCCGGGCGCATCGTGCAGCAGCGGTATTGCCTGTTGTTGCAGCAAGGCCGCCGGGCCAATGCCCGAGAGCTGCAAAATCTGCGGCGAGCCAATGCTGCCGGCACTCAAGATCACTTCGCCGCTGGCGCTGACAGTGTGCAGGCTGCCGTCCTTGTGGACTTGTACGCCGGTGCAGCGCAAGCGGCCATCGGCTTGTGTGCTGATCTGCAATTGGGTCACCTGGGCCTGGGTCCACAGATCAAAATTGGGCCGGCTGCTGCACACTGGCCGCAAAAAAGCCTTGGCGGTATTCCAGCGCCAGCCGCTGCGCTGGTTCACTTCAAAATAGCCCACCCCTTCGTTGTCGCCCTGGTTGAAGTCGTCAGTGGCCGGGATGCCGGCTTGCTGTGCGGCCTGGGCAAAGGCATCCAGCAGGTCCCAGCGCAGTCGCTGCTTTTCGACCCGCCATTCACCGCCCGAACCATGAAAACGACTCATTTTTTCAAGGGTTTTAGGCCTGTAGCCCCCGTCGGTATTGCGTAGCGAGCTATCTAATTTATAGTGATCTTCGTGCTGCATGAAATCTGGCAGGCAGTGTTGCCAGCGCCATGCGTCATCGCCGACAAGCTGCGCCCATTGGTCATAGTCGCGCGCCTGGCCGCGCATGTAAATCATGCCGTTGATGCTGCTGCAGCCGCCCAGCGTCTTGCCGCGCGGGTACAGCAGGGTGCGGCCATTCAGGCCGACATCGGGCGCAGTCTGGTAGCGCCAGTCGGTGCGCGGGTTGCCAATGCAATACAGGTAGCCGACCGGAATATGGATCCAGTGGTAGTTGTCCTTGCCGCCGGCCTCGATCAGCAGCACACGTTTGGCCGGGTCGGCGCTGAGCCGGTTGGCCAGCAGGCAGCCGGCAGTGCCGGCACCGACAACAATGTAGTCAAAGTGGCTGCTCATGGTGAATCACTTTCTTATAACGCCGCTGCACAGCGGGTGGGGCGCGGCACAAAAGCATTTTGCCGCATCAAGGCACCCGGCGGCAGGCAGCATTGACGTTACGATGCGTACCTGCCCGATTCACCATGATTGCATCCCTACCCACGCTCACCCTGCAAAGCGGCCCGGACGGCACCCACGCGGTGCTGGGCGGCGGCTGGAGTGCCGCCCGGCTGGCCGAGCCGGCGCACTGGCGCCGCATCAGCGCCAGCCTGGCCGACTGCATGGCTGCCAGCCCGGCCTGCAGTTGGGATTTGCGCCCGATTGGCCGGCTCGACCACACCGGCGCCCAATTGTTGTGGAACACCTGGGGCCATCAATGGCCGGCGCAACTGTTGCTGCAGCCAGGCCAGCGCGTCATGCTGGAGCGGGTGGCGCGCTACACCACAGTGGCACCCAGTCCGCCGCAGATGAACCTGCTGGCAGCTTTTTTGAAGCTCGGCGAAGCGGTCTGGGTGGTGATTGACCATGCCCGGGGCCTGCTGCGCCTGCTGGGCCAACTGCTGCTGGACTTTGGCCAACTGCTGCGTGCGCCGCGCCGTGGGCCATGGCGCGATGTGTCGGGCAACCTGTACCACATTGGGGCCACCGCGCTGCCGATCACCGCGCTGGTCGGTTTCATGATTGGCATCGTGCTGGCCTACCTGATGTCGCGCCAGCTCCGGCAGTTTGGCGCTGACACCTTCATCGTCAACATTCTGGGCATTGCGCTGATCCGCGAGCTCGGTCCCATGCTGGCAGCCATCCTGATAGCCGGGCGCTCCGGCTCGGCCATCACCGCGCAGATTGGCGTGATGCGCGTCACCGAAGAGCTTGATGCGATGCGCGTGATGGGCATCGCCAAGGGTTACCGGCTGGTGTTGCCGCGCGCCATTGCCATTGCCATTGCCATGCCGCTGATAGCGGTCTGGACAACAGCAGCCTCAATGCTCGGCGGCATGTTGGCAGCCGACCTGGTGCTGGGGGTGACACCGGCCTACTTTTTTGCCACGCTGCCCAATGCCGTTTCGATTGGCAATATGTGGCTGGCGCTGGGTAAATCGGTGGTGTTTGGCCTGCTGATCGCGCTGATTGCCTGCCACTATGGCTTGCGCGTGAAACCCAACACCGAAAGCCTGGGCCAGGGCACCACGGCCTCGGTGGTGACCAGCATCACCCTGGTGCTGCTGTTTGATGCGCTGTTTGCGGTGATGTTCAAGAATGTTGGTTTATGAGCCAGACGGTGGTGCAGATCAGCAAGCTGTGGTCGGTGTTTCGCAACGCCGGGCGCGATGCGGTGATTCATCAAGACTTGGACTTGTGCGTCCAGCGCGGTGAAATGCTGTCGATTGTGGGTGGCTCAGGCAGTGGCAAAACCGTGTTGCTGCGCCAAATTCTGGGGCTGGCGCGGCCCAGCCGGGGTAGCGTGACGGTGCTGGGCGAGCCAGCCTCGCAGCTCGGGCGCGAAGGGGCCGCCAGCCGGGTTGGCATGCTGTTTCAGCATGGCGCGCTGTTTTCGGCCTTCAGTGTGCTTGACAACATTGCCTTTGCCTTGCGCGAACTCAAGACATTACCCGCCGACCTGATTCACGATGTCGCCATGGTCAAGCTGCAAATGGTCGGGCTAGAGCCCTCTGCCGCCTGCAAGATGCCCGCTGACCTGTCGGGCGGCATGATCAAGCGGGTGGCGCTGGCGCGTGCCCTGATCATGGACCCGCCGCTGCTGCTGCTTGACGAGCCAACTGCGGGGCTGGACCCCGGCAGTGCCGACGAGTTTTGTGCACTGCTCAAATCGCTGCACCAGGAACTGGGGCTGACGGTGGTGATGGTGACGCATGATCTCGACACCCTGCTGGAGCTGTCCACCCGCATTGCCGTGGTGGCCGACAAGCACATCGTGGCGCAAGGCACGGCCGCCTTTGTCATGGCGCAGCCGCACCCCTTCATCAAGGAATATTTTCTGGGCGAGCGCGGCCTGCGCGCCAGCGCCCTGTTGCAAACCGGCCCCAGCGCCGGTTCACCAGCGAATACCGAGTAACTGACACCTTATGGAAAATAAATCCCATGCCTTGGCGGCTGGCCTGTTTGTGCTGCTGATGATGGCGCTGCTGATCAGTGCCGCCGTCTGGCTGACGCGCGACACCAGCGCGCTGACTGTCTATGAACTGGCGGGCCGGGTCAATGTGACCGGCCTGCAACCGCAGGCCACGGTGCGCCTGCGGGGCGTGCCGGTTGGCAAGGTGACGGCCATCGAGCTTGACCCCGAGGTGCGTGGCCAGGTGCTGGTGCGCATTGCGGTGGCAGAGCACACCCCGGTGACCGACCGCACCTTTGCCACGCTGGGTTTTCAGGGCGTCACCGGGCTGGCGTTTGTGCAACTCGATGACGGCGGCGAGGCCGCCACCGCACAAAACCCGGCACAAAACCCGGCACCGGCCAGCAGCGCTGCGGCACCGATTGGCCGCATCCCGCTACAGCCCGGCCTGATGAGCAAGCTGACCGACCAGGGCGAGCGCCTGCTGGGGCAACTGGAGCAATCCAGCCAGCGTTTGAACCAGTTGCTGGCACCGATCAACCAGCAAATTTTGTTTGCCGCGATTGGCCAGATTGGCGGAGCTGCCGCCGAGTTGCAGCAGTTGTCGGCCCAGGCCCGCAAGGGCTGGCCGGCACTGGCGCAAGACGGCATGGATACGCTGGCCACGCTCAAGGTCACCTCCAAACGGGTCGGCGACAGTGCCGACGAAGCGCGTGCCTCGGCGCGCGCCTTCCGGTTGGTTACCGAGCGCATGTACGGCCCCGGCGGCACGCTTGACCGGCTTGATGAGGGTGCCAATATTCTGGTCGCGACCGGCCAAACCCTGCGCATCAACACCTTGCCCAGCGTCAACCAGGCGGTGCTGGAAGCCATCCGCACCACCCGCCAGTTGGGTGACCTGACGCAAACCCTGACCGACAACCCGCAAGCCATCCTGCTGGGCAAACCGGTGACACCGCCCGGCCCGGGCGAGCCAGGATTTGCCGCCCCGGCAGCCGCCCGCCTGCCTTGATGCCTCTTGCCAGCCGATTTGAAATACCCTCAAAATACTATGAAATATATAGCTATTAGCGCTTATCTGTATTGGGCTAGAGGCCTTTTTCTTGTTTATTTTTTGGCATTGGCCGGCTGCACCTTGCCGGGTACCGTCGGCATGCCGGTGGTGGTGTACGACTTTGGTCCGGGCGCCGTCACGCCGTCTTTGACCAGCCACAGACCCGACTTGCCGCCGCTGGAGCTAAGTTCCCCGCAGGCCAGCGTGGCGCTCAACAGCCTTGCGGTGCAGTACCGGCTGGCCTATGCCGATGCGCAGGCGCTGAAACCTTACGCACTGGCGCGCTGGAGCATGCCGCCGACCCAGTTGATTGGTCAGCGTTTGCGCGAGCAATTGAGCCGTCGCCGGGCGGTGGTGTCGCCGGGCGAAATTGTGCGCAGCCAGTCGGCCCGCCAGGCCGCCGCCGCGCAAGCCAGGCCTGCGCCACTGCTGAATTTGCGGCTCGATCTGGAGGAGTTCAGCCAGTTGTTTGAGGCCCCCGACCAAAGCAGCGGCTTACTGCGTCTGCGCGCGACCATCATGCTGCGCAGTGCTGTTGGCGAGTCGCTGCTGGCCCAGCGCAGTTTTGTCGTGCAGCAGCCGGCCCTGTCAGCCGATGCGCGTGGTGGCGTGCATGCACTGACGGCGGCGGCAGACCAGGCGCTACAGCAGATTGAGCTTTGGCTCGGCGAGGTTGAGACCATCAGCACCCTGAAAAATAGCCTCAGTCTGCCCTCGGCCATTTTCCAACCAGCAAAGCCAGTGGGACATCTCTTTTGCTGCCAGCGCCAGCCACCAGTGGCTGAAACGGCACCAACCCGGTGAACCGCTTCAGTTCGTTTGTGGTGGCCAGTTGAGGTAACATGAATCTTGGTCCATGCCGCAGGCATCGGGGCACACCTGTCATTGCAAGGAAGAATAAATATGTCTTTGGAGACGTAAGGATGAAGAAAATTCAACTGCTGTATGTCATTAATGAGAGATCAAAAAAGAACGAACTGATTCAACAGGACCTGACTTTCTTTGTGCTGCTGGAAAATGTTGCCTATGCCAAGAAGCTCGATATTGTCTGGGCCGGTGAAGATGGTGTCTGGCACACTTCGCCGGGGATGTATCACAGCTCGCCTGAAAAAGACAAGGATTACTGGTTTGCCAAGGCGACATTTGTTTCAAATTCCGATGAGGCATTGCCTGGCAACATTGAATTTTCGTTATGTTACCGGGTTCTTGAAAATGAGTATTGGGACAACAATCATGGTCTCAATTATTCGAGCCGAAGTAACGCTGGCATTCAGATATTCAAGCACCATCCTTTGCTTAACATCGGGTTTGACAAAAGCTTGCATGTTGATAAAAGAGTTATTCCGATTACCATTGCTGCAACCCAGTCTTTATGCGCTGAAAAAATAACCATTCACTGGACAACGGATGACTGGAAGCATTCCCATGTCACACGCTGCCATCTCATGCGAAGCGGCACACTTGACCGCGAAGGAAAACCGACTCAAGACGGGGTTCAGGTGTGGAAAGGGCTGCTTGTCATTGGCCATGCGTTTCGACTGGAATACTGCATTTGTTGCGAGTCTGCTGATCAGGTTTCATGGGATAACAACTTTGGCCATAATTACACGGCAAGCCGCAAGGCCCTGAAAGTCTTGATTCTCAACCTGCATTGCTATCAGGAAGACAATCAGGATCATAAGTTGTCACAAATAGCCAGGGCGATCAATGAACTTGATATTGATGTTGTTTGCCTTCAGGAGGTGGCAGAACTTTGGAACGAAGGCAAAGGAGATTGGGAGTCAAATTCTGCCAAAATCATCAATGACCGTCTTGCTGCGCCCTACCACCTGCAGACGGATTGGTCGCATCTGGGTTTTGACCAGTACCGCGAAGGGGTTGCCGTGCTGAGCCGGTATCCGATCGAAAAACATGATTCCCGCTATGTCTCGAATACCGATGATCCATACAACATCAATGCCAGAAAAGTTGTCATGGCCCAGGTTTCTGTTCCTTATATTGGACTGATCAACTTTTTTTCATGCCATTTAAGCTGGTGGCAAGATGGTTTTTCGGAACAGTTTGAAAATCTGCTCCAGTGGGCAAATTCAAAAAATACATGGCATATCAAGGGAACCCTGTTATGTGGTGATTTTAATATCAAGGCCGGGTCCAGAGGGTATGAGCAGGTGGTCGATTCAAATAAATATTCAGATCAGTTCCTGGCGGTCAATTCCCCTCCGGTCTATCAAAAAATATTTGTTGACAAACGCCCGCACTGGCAGCGATATTTAGCCGACGATCATCGTATTGACTATATCTTCATGAAAAAGCCAAGCGAGCTAAAAGTTACCTCGGGCAGACAACTGTTTACAGAGCAGGACTATGGCAGCGTTTCGGATCACTGTGGCTATTTGATGACATTTGAGCCAAAGTGAACTGGATGAAAAAAAATTAATTCAAAGAAAGAGAAACAATCTATGCAGTTAGCAGAACAATACGCCACGCCGCGTCACGGAATTTTACGCAGTTTCTTTTCCAGGGTGAATGATTTCAATGATCAGTTTCTCTTGCGCTGGGGGAAAATTGAATTTGATGTGTCTTTTGGCGTGCAAGCCAATGTAAAAGTTGTTTATAAGGTTTACCGCGACAATAATGTGTGTGAAACCTTTATTGTCGATACCGATGCATTTGATGTTCAGTGGAATCAGCATAAGCGATGCACGCGGGACTTCTTTATTCACCCGTCTTCCCTTCATTTGGGCCAGGCCAATTGCGTCAAGTTTTCCTTTATCGTGCACCTCGATGAACATTCGATTCCGTCGCAATATGAATATATATTCATGGACCGACATCAATTGCAGGACAACAACAATCAAGCGCGAACCATCACGACAGAATGGGCCACACAAAATACCTACCGTGCTTATGAGCTGAATGCCTATGAACTGCAGTCTGATGTGGATTGGTACAACCAGCATCTGGAGTCGCTGAACCTGATTCCAAAATTTACCAAGGGACAGCACAACCACCCCTTCCATCCGAAACGGTTTATCCACGATCACATTGACAAGGTTATCCAGAGCAAGCGGCAAAATCCTGACCGCTTGTGCACCATCAAAGTCAGTGTGGATTGCATCGATGATCGTGATTTCATCGACCATCTGATCCACGCCAGCCAGCAAAATGTGCTGGTGCAATGCATTGTCGATTGGCGCAAGATGACGCTGACCAACAGCCACAACTACGCCAACCTGAAGCGCGCCAATGTTGAGTTGATCGGGGTTTTCTGTACACCCAAGCACCATCTGATCGAGGTGGACCCGGACATGCACACCAAATTCATCATTTTCAATGATGAGGACTGCATTCTGGGCTCATTCAACATCACCTTTGATCGCTGGTGGGCGAACTGGGAATCCGGCATGACGTTTCATTCCAAGGGGGTATGCCGCCTTCTGGACAACGTGTTTCAGAGCCAGCGGGGCGGCGTAAACCAAAAATACTACATTGATCCGCTCAGCCAGTTCAATCTGCTCTACACCTTTGGCCGTCATTTCATGCGCAACGGCAAACATTACCGACCGCACTATGCCATTTTGGCCGAAGTCCACCGTGCCCGGCATTCGATCAAGCTGGCATTGTTTTTGATGGGAGACCTGCGTGGCGAGCACAACGACAGCGTGGTCGATGCCTTGATTCAGGCCAACGACCGGGGGGTCGATGTTCAAATTCTGTTCAATGGCCATTTGGCCAGGCAGGGGCGCATTGGCATCGAGCGAACCATGCCTGACGAGTTGAATCGTCCCCTGCTGCCGGCAGTGCAGCGGCTCAAGTCAGCCGGCATTCGCGTCGGCTTGCTTTACGGGCAGGTCGATCTTCCGGTTCCGTACTCTCCGCTGCACTCCAAATATTGCATCATTGATGAAACGGTGGTGATCGACGGCAGTTTCAACTGGTACAACACCTCGGTGTTTTCCCATGATCTGGTGGTGCTGGTCAACAGCCGCGAGATTGCAGAACCTTATCTGCACGAATTCGCGCAGATGCAGCGCTTGTTCAGAATTTACTATTGACTGACCGGCGCTTCAGGCTGGCCCGGCGGCGCTGTCGCGGGCAAACCGGCGCCATAGCCAGCCAGCACCCTGCTGCCGACCGGAGAGCACATAGCCAAGGTCATTGACGTTGACCAGCGTGCCCAGCAGCCGCGAGCGGCTGCTGCGCGTGCTGGCGAAAAGAATGTCGTCACCGGCACACACGTCAAAGTCGTCGGCTGGCAGCAGATGTTGCTCGCCGGCCCGCAGCAGCAGCAGCGGCACCGCCCGCAGCGGCTGCTTGCGGTCGGCCGGGTCCAGCAGCAGTGCGCCAAGTTTGATCTGTGCGCCGCAGCGCAGCTCGTTCTCAAGCGCGGGGGCGTCTTTGGTGGTGATTGCCACATTCCAGGTGGTGGGCACCCGCTCGCCGCAAGTCTGCACGATGCGCGCCACCAGCGCGTCGCTCCAGGCATCGTCACGCCGCTTGACTACGGCCAGAAAGCGGGCCAGCAGCGGTGTCGTCAGCAGCCCGAGGCATTCGTGGGCAATGATCTCGGCCGGGCGCACCATGAAGTCGGCCTTGAAGGTTGAAAAAAGCAGGCTGTTGGACTGCTGGTTTTGCCGCAGCACGGTAAACAGCGCCGGATTGAGTTCCTCGGCGGTGGCGACGATGGCCAGGTTGGCAATGTCGTTGCTGGTACCGGCAATGATGCCGACCGCTTGCGCAATGCCGGCCTTTTCCAGCACCAGGCGCTCATTGCCGACACCGGTCACCTGCGGCACGCTGCCGGTGATTGACCGGTTCGGTTCGATCACGGTCAGGTCAACGCCTTCGCCCTGCAGGTCATCGACAATGGCCTGGCCAAAACGGCCATAACCGCAGAGTATCCAGTGGCCGCGCGGCGGTTCGCGTTGCGCTTCAAGCCTGCTGCCGGGGGTTGCGGTTAGCCACTCCACCAATTGGTAGGAACCCGGCGAGCGAATCGCCAGCGCCAGGTATTTGCCGAAAGTCTCAAACGGGTTGATGATGCTGCGGATGCCGAACGACTTCATGTTGGCAGCAATCTCGGGGCGTGTCACCCGGCACAGAATCGGCATGTCGCGTTGCAGCAGGCGGGTTGCCGCAGCGACTGCCAGGTTGGCTTCGTCGTCGCTGGTCAGCGCAATCACCCCGACGCAATGCCGACTCATCAACCCGGCTTGCAACAGGTTGTCGGGTTGCCGTGCATCGGCAGCGAGGCCGGGCGCATCGGCGCGCAGGTCTTGCAAATCGAGTTCGTCGATGCGGCTGGTCTCGATGTCGATCACGACAAAGCGCCGGTTCATGTCGTCAAAGGCGCGGCACAGCAATTGCCCGGTTTCGCCGTAACCGCAGACCAGGTAGAACGGCTCACGCAGGTGGCGCACGCTGTGCGAAAAGCGCTGCAGCGTGATGGCTTGCTGAAAAGCGCGGTCTTGCACCAGTGCCAGCAGCGTGCCAATGGCATAGGCCCAGCCAATCACCGACAGGTAAATGCTGATGATGACCCACATGCGCTGCGCATCGGTAAAGGCGTAGGGAATTTCGCCAAAGCCGATGGTGGTGGCGGTGTAGCTGATGAAATAAAAGGCATGAAAGAAACCCATCTGCCAGGGCTTGCCGTTGGCATCGGCGCCAGGAATCAAGGTCAGGCCCAGCACCGACACCGCATAGATCAGGATCAGCACAATCAGCGGCGCCCGCATGCGCCGGAACATTAGCAAAATAGCGCTGTTCGGATGCATGGCAGGCAAGCCGGTTTAGCGGCGCAGCATCATGGTTTCGATGATCAGCATGACGACCGAGACAATGTTGGCCAGCAACGCACCAGCCGACAGCGAAACAATGGTGGTAATGGCGAAGGCATCGACACCGTTGGCCGAGACATAGGCCGCGTAGGCCCAGACGCAGGCGGCGGCGAGCAGTTGCAGGTCGGCCACCAGGCTGGTGGCCAGATGTACCGCGCCAACCTGGGTGCGGTCGCCAAACTTGAGCACCGTGGCGATCAGGTTCACCACGATGGCCAGGAACAGTTCGAGTGCGTTGTGGTGTGCCGGGTTGTCGATTTCGCCGATGACAAAGCCGAAATTCAGCGTTGCGGCAAAGACGATGAAGAAACCGAAGATGACTTTTTCAAGGTTCATGAGCGAGTCCGGCTGAAGTGGAGGGAAAAAAAATTTAAGCCACGCAGGGTGGACTCAATCACTGCCGGTAGCGGCGGAAGATGGGCGGCGAGGGTGATGCGCCGGATTGAGATGAATCAGTCCGGGTCACCCCCCGACATTGGAGCCAGAAAAGAGCGTCCTTGATGCTGAGCTGATGCTGAATACTGGTTTCATGCGCAGGCTTCGTGCAATTGAAAAGCCGCAACGGGTTCAATGGCTTTCTTGCATGTGGTGATGTTCGAGATAGTGTTTGAGCACGCTCTTGAGCACCGCCGTATGCTGCACATTGCCTTTCATCTGCGAGATCACAATATCGTCCTGAATCATGCGCTTGATGCGCTTTTGGCCGTCAGGTGTATGCACCAGATAGCTGCCCAGTTCGATGGCGAGAATTTCTGAAAATCCCTCATGTTCAGAAATGGCGAGAATTTCTTCCTCGGTAAGATCAGACATGTCGATGCAGTCTTGCATGGTTAAATACATGATTCTTGCTCCTGGTTGGGTTGAACTGATATCTGGCCGCTGGTGCGGCCCACGGTCTTGCCAAGCCTCGTACGTTCCATGGCAACAAAGCCTTGCAGGACTAAGTGAATTATATTTTTCTTATGGGCAACTGTGGGGTTTTTGGGGCTTGCCAGACCGGTCAGATGGCCTTTTTTTTGGGTGAGTTTTTTCCCCCATTTGGGGCAAGCCCAGGCAGTTTCATCACCTCGATTCAAGGCTGCCTTGATGGCTGCTGCGCGAGCATGATCAGGCTGAATTCGTGCGCTGGGTGTACGGCAAGTTGAGGAGATTTTGGTGATGAAAACTGAACAACAAACCCGGGTGCTGACGCCAGAGCAGCGCTGCTGGCACCCCTGGCTGTTCAACGGGGCGACATTTTTTGTCTATTGGCTGGCGATTACTCTGGTCTTTGTCGTCAGCACCTTCGCCTTCTCGGTTACCCGCTTCCCGCCCGGTTCGGAGCTGCCCCAGACCCGTCTGACCGTCATGGTGGTGCCTGATCCTGCCGATCCGAACGGCCCGCCACGGGTGCTCAAGACCAATGAACTGGCGAAATTTCGTGTTGAACATCCAGGCAGCAGCCTGGTCATGCAGCCCTGTGACAACACCATCCTGGAGCCTGATACCAAGCGTAGCCACTACAGCTATCGCGTCACTTACTCGGCGCGCGACCTTGGCAGTGCACGCACCGAAATGACGGTGCGTGGCGAAACCCCATTGAACGATTCCCCTGGCAGTTTTGCTTATGTCGTGCTGCGCTACCAAGTGACTGGCACCCACATCGAACCGGTGGCGATGGTCAGGTTCGACCCTTTCGTGACCTGGTTTTCAGGCGCATTTCTGAGTTTTTTTGCAGCCGCAGCGATCGCCAGGGTGCTGGAAAAGTGGCTGATCGACCGTCCCTTGGCCCAAGGCCGCTGGCGCTTTTTGCCACCGCTCAATCGCGACTGGCTGGTGACCCGTGGAATTCCTTTTCGCTTTGAGTCGGTGCCGCCCGATCTGGATGCACTCGCCGCCGACCTGCGCGCTGTCGGCGCCACGGTGCGGCATCAGCGGGATCAGGAGGCCTTGAGGTCAACATTCGGACACTGCGCCGTGCTCACCGTCAACTTGCGTGGCGCCGACAAGCGGCCAGCCGTGCTCGAAGCCCTGATTGATGGCGGATACACCCCGATTGCCTCGCTGCTGGTTGTGCTGGTGGCTCCTTTGGCCGGCCTGAGCGTGGTGGCGATGCTGCTGTTGTGCTTGCTGGACCCGTTTGCCGCATGGACCGACTTTGCGGCCTGGATGGCTGGCTTGATGCTGCTGGCCAGCGCCAGCGCCTGCCTGGGCTGGCACTGGCTCAAGCGACCCGGCATCAGCGAGCAGGGCAACCGTCTGGCCACGATTCTGGCCGATACCCTGATCCGGCAGGGTTCGCACAGTGAGCCACCGCCGCGCTGGCCGAAATTAAAGCCGCCCATGCCCAAATGGCGCCGCTGGCTGCCGCGCATCTTCTTTGGCTTGCTGCTGCTGGCCGGTTTGGTTCCATTCCTGTTGGCCATATTGTTGGGCAGCTTTCGATAGATGTTGGCACTGCAACCTGGACGCAAGCCGTGAAAGCTGGGTGTTGCGCGCCAACTGAACCGGCTGTGCCCAGACTCATCACTGAATTGGAGGCTCCATGTTTGAACCTGCGTTTCATTGGTTCACCGGACTGGTCATGTCGGCCACAGACACTGAAGTCGTGCCGGCCATTGACCCGCTGCGCCAGCACGCCATCACCGGTTGCCTGCTCGGCACGGCGGTGGGCGACGCGATTGGCCTGCCCTTTGAGGGCCTGTCACGCCGGCGGGTGAACCGCTGGCTGGGCAGTGGGCCATTGCGGCACCGGTTCTTTTTCGGACACGGTTTTTGTTCGGATGACACCGAACATACCTGCCTGGTCGCGCAGGCCCTGCTGACTGCGCGCATGGAAAGCAGCCCGGACCGGTTCCTGCACGTCTTCACCCACAATCTGGCCTGGCGGCTGCGCTTTTGGCTGCTGGGCCTGCCGGCCGGCATTGGCCTTGCCACGCTGAAGTCCCTGATCAAGCAATGGCTGTATCTGTTCGGCCATGCCGAAGGTGTTTTTTCGGCCGGCAATGGCCCGGCCATGCGCAGCGCCATCCTGGGTGTCTGTCACGGCGACAATGCCGTGCTGCTGCGCCAGTTGGTGCGTGCCTCGACCCGCCTGACGCATACCGACCCACGGGCAGAACACGGCGCGCTGGCCGTCGCCTGCGCGGCACATCTGGCAGCCGCGGCCGATCCGGTCAGCCCGGACGGCTTTATGGACGCATTCGCCGGTCTGCTGGCGGGCGAGCACAGTTTGATGCTGGCGGCAGTCGGTGAAGCCATCAAGAGTGTCAAGCAAGGCGAAAGCAGTTTTGACTTTGCCGCCCGCAGCGGCTGCGCGCAAGGCATCAGCGGCTTTGTCATGCATACCGTGCCGGTTGCGCTGCATGTCTGGCTTGGCCACAGCCGCGACTATGCCGGTGCGCTCGACACCGTTGTCCGCTGCGGCGGCGATACCGACACTGTGGGCGCCATCGTTGGTGCTCTGGTCGGTGCCCGGGTTGGGCCGGCAGGTATTCCTCTCCAGTGGCGTGACAAGCTGTGGGAATGGCCAAGAAGCGCCAGTTGGCTCAACGCCCTGGCCAATCGACTGGCCGATACCGGCTCCGGGACGCGCTGGCGCGGTGCGCTGCCGCTGAGCCTGACGGGCCTGCTGGTGCGCAATGGCTTGTTCATGGGCTGGGTTCTGGCGCATGGTTTTCGTCGCTTGCTGCCGCCGTATTGAGCATCCCGAGCCGGCAGGCCGATCGGGGCCGGGCCGCCGTCACGCCCGGTGTTTATATGCCAAATCAGCCTACAGCCCTTATCCCGTAAGCGCTGACAGCTATATTTCAAATAGCATGATAAGTTTTGTTTTTGTCGGCAGCTTACGCTGGCGCTGCCAGTCAGCCAGCAACCGGACGGTGTTACTGAAACGCCACCTCGGCAAAACTGCGCAATTTGCGGCTGTGGAGCTGGTCCACGCCTTGTGCCCGCAACAACTCCAGTGCCCGCATGCCAATGCGCAAGTGCTGGTCAACCCGCTCGCGGTAAAAGTGATCGGCCATGCCGGGCAGCTTGATCTCGCCGTGCAGCGGCTTGTCGCTGACACACAGCAGCGTGCCGTAGGGCACCCGAAATCTGAAGCCGTTGGCGGCAATGGTGGCGCTTTCCATGTCCAGCGCGATGGCGCGGCTTTGGCTGAAACGGCGTTGCGGGCCGTTGTCGGGCAACAGCTCCCAGTTGCGGTTGTCGGTGGATGCCACGGTGCCGGTGCGCATCACGCTTTTCAGTTCATGGCCCTTGATCTGGGTGATGTCTGATACGGCCGACTCCAGCGCCACCTGGATTTCGGCCAGCGCCGGTATTGGCACCCACAGCGGCAAGTCTTCGTCAAGCACATGGTCTTCGCGCACATAGCCGTGCGCCAGCACATAGTCGCCAAGTTGCTGGGTGGTGCGCAGGCCGGCACAGTGGCCCAGCATGATCCAGGCGTGCGGGCGCAGCACGGCAATATGGTCGGTGATGGTTTTGGCGTTGGCCGGACCGACACCGATGTTGACCATGCTGATGCCGCTGCCGTCATCGCGCACCAGGTGGTAGGCCGGCATCTGCGGCAGCCGTGGCGGGGGTTTGCCGGCACCATCAGGATCTGCCGCCTGCTGCGGCCCGATCCGGTGCGTGATCAGGTTTCCTGGCTCGACAAACGCCACATACTCGCTGGCCGGATCGGCCATCGCAGCGTGGCCCAGCGCAATGAATTCATCCACATAAAACTGGTAATTGGTAAACAGCACAAAGTTCTGAAAATGCCGGGGTGCGGTGCCGGTGTAATGGCGCAGACGCTGTAATGAATAGTCCACCCGGGTGGCGGTAAACAAAGACAGCGGCTGCGACTCGCCGCGTTGCGACACATGGGTGCCGTTGGCAATGCCGTCATCCATGGCGGTCAGGTCGGGCAGGTCAAACACGTCGCGCATGCGCTGGCGGCGTTCAAAGCTCAAGCTGCCTTCAATGTGTTCGTTGTCGGCAAATGAAAAATGCACCGGAATCGGCTGGTTGCTGGTGCCCACTTCGAGTGCCACATGGTGGTTTTCCAGCAACAGGGTGAACTGCTCCAGGTAGTACTTGGCATACAGGTCCGGTCGGGTCAGCGTGGTTTCATAGCGGCCCGGCCCGGCCACAAAACCATAGCTCAAGCGCGCTGAATTGGCGGAACCCCGCCGCGCCACGGTGTCGGTCTGCACCCGCACAAACGGGTAACAGGCCCGCACATGGCCGGGCAAATCGTCCCCGGCGACAAAAGCCTGCATGGCCCGGCGCAAATGGGCAATGCTGTTGTCGTAAATCAGCCGGGCTTTGGCCAGTGCGGCAACCGGGTCGGTAAAGCGCTGGGGTGCAATGAATTCAGGTAAATAAGACATAGGGGGTATTGTTTCATGCAGCCATGACGGTTGCACGACACCGGCCTGCCTTGGGAAAAGCAAAAACTGCCATACTGATGGCCCTTTGGCTGCCTTTTCCCGACAAAACACCATGCTGAAATTTACCTGCTGCAACCAGATTCGCCAGTTTTCCGAGTCGTCCCAAGCCCAATTGCTGCGTGGCATCGTGCGTGGCTTTGAGCGTGAATGCCTGCGGGTGGACCGCTCCGGGCAACTGGCCAAAACCCCGCACCCGGTGGCGCTAGGCTCCAAGCTGACACATCCCTGGATCACCACCGACTATGCCGAAGCGTTGCTGGAATTCATCACGCCGCCCTCGACCGAGCCTCAGTTTCCACTGGGTTTCCTGACCGACCTCCACCGCTTTGGCGCGCAGCAGCTCAGCGGCGAGTTATTGTGGGCTGGCTCCATGCCCTGCAAGATTGGCGAGGACCAAGACATCGCCATTGCCGACTACGGCCGCACCCATGCGGCGCGGTTCAAAATGGTTTACCGCGAGGGTCTGGGCCTGCGTTATGGCCGGGCCATGCAAACCATCGCCGGAGCACACTACAACTGGTCTTTACCTGACGACTTCTGGCTGGCGCTGCGCGACTGCTGTCAGAGCGACGATCCATTGCAGGACTTCATCAACCAGCGTTACTTGGGGCTGATCCGCAATTTCTTGCGCTTTGGCTGGCTGATTCCCTACCTGTTTGGCGCCTCCCCGGCGCTGTGCCAATCGTTTTTGCAGGGCCACCCGTCCGATTTGACCGAACTTGGCGCCGGCACGCTGCATGGCCCCTATGCCACCAGTCTGCGCATGAGTGACCTGGGCTACCAAAACCATGCGCAAGACAAACTGGCGATCAGCTTCAACACGCTGTCTGACTACACGCAAGGTCTGGAGGCGGCCATTCGCACCCATGACCCGTATTACGCCGAGCTTGGCGTGCGTGATGGCGACCACTGGAAGCAGCTTAGCGACTGCCTGTTGCAAACCGAGAGCGAGTTTTATGCCCCGATGCGCCCCAAGCGCATCGGCTTGCAAGGCGAGCGCCCGGCGCTGGCACTGCAGCGCTATGGTGTGCAATACGTCGAGATGCGGCTGTTTGACCTAAACCCGTTCATTGACATTGGCATCGCGCCTGAGCAAAGCCTGTTTGCCGATGCGCTGTTGCTGATGTGCCTGTTTCGGGACAGCCCGCCCATCACCAGCCGCGAGCAGGGCGAAAATGACGAAAACAAGCACCGGGTGGTGACCCGGGGTCGCCAGCCTGGCTTGCAACTGCTGGTGCATAACCGCGAACAAGCCCTGCGCACCCTGGCCCATGAGTTGTTTGACGACATGGCCCCGATGACCGCCATGCTCGACAGCGCCTACGGCAGCACACGCTATGCCACGGCACTGCAGAATTTGCGCGGGCGCATTGACTGCCCCGAATCGACCCCGTCGGCCCAGGTGCTTGAATCCGTCAAAAAGCACGGGAGCTACTTTGACTTTGCCATGGATTTATCCAAAACCCACACGCAAAGCCTGCAGGCAGCAGCCCTTAAGCGCAGCACGGATGACAAGTTCAAGACCTGTGCCCGGCAGTCGCTGGCAGCGCAACTGCAGATGGACGCGGCAGGGCAGGGCAGTTTTGAGGAATTTGTTGCGGCCTATTACGCCTGACATCCAGCCATTTGGTCAACGCATTGCTCCGAGAATGCGGATAACGGCAAGATAAAAAGATTTTGTGAATTTTCAAGATTTATACACTTATGACCACTATGGCTACGCACTCATGGCCATCGTGGGAACCGGCCTGGCGGTCGGGGCCATCATCTGGCTCATGGGGCATTCCCGCTGGCAGCCCTGGGTGCGCTCCTTGTCTGGCGTGGTGCCGCCGTTCATCAACGTCGTCGGCGTGCTGTTTGGCCTGACGCTGGCCTTCATTGCCAACGACACCTGGAATGCCCATGACAAGGCGACCAACGCGGTCTATCGTGAGGCCGACGCACTGCGCAGTCTGGTTCTGCTGGCCGGCAAGCTGAACCCGCCGCTGCGCCAGCAACTGCATCAAGCCTTGAAAAACCTTGCGCAATCGAGCAGCCAGGAGTGGCTGCTGCTGGCCCGGCGGCAGTCCAGCCCCACGGCAGCAGCCGACGCCGATGCGCTGTTGCTGCTGGCATCCAGCCCGGCCCTGGCAGCCGAGGCAGGATCACCGGTGCAAACGCTGATCCTCAACAAAACGTTTGAGCTTCGCAATGACCGCAATTTGCGCATTGGACTCAGCCAGATGCACGTCAACCCGCTCAAATGGCTGGGCATGGCGTTTCTTGGACTGTTGACCCTGCTGTCGATCGCCGTTGTCCATGCCGGTCAGCCACGCGCCGCCAGCGTCTCGATCATTTTGTTTGCCCTGTCGGCAGCCCCCACTGCGGCCATCGTGTTGATACAGGGCAACCCGTTTCAAATGCCATCTTCGGTATCACCTGCGCCCATCATTGCCGCAGTCAAAGATGAGCGGGAGAAAAAATCAGACCCTTGAAATTGCCCGTATCACCCCTAGCTAACAGGTCGCTTCTTTACCAGCACACTGGCTGCTGGTTTTCCATCAATGCTTTTTTTGAACATCTGCAAACCCATGAGCAAACAAACCCTTTCCTTTCAGGCTGAAGTCGCCCAACTGCTGCACCT
Organism: uncultured beta proteobacterium; assembly: GCA_903873485.1. Lineage (GTDB taxonomy): Bacteria > Pseudomonadota > Gammaproteobacteria > Burkholderiales > Burkholderiaceae_C > Rhodoferax. The sequence goes on from CAIQOO010000074.1 coordinate 104,148, forward strand.
GGTAACCCACTCGCTGTACTCCAACAAGGAAATTTTCCTGCGCGAGCTGATCTCCAATGCATCGGACGCCTGCGACAAGCTGCGCTTTGAAGCCATCAACGACGGTGGCCTGTACGAGAACGACACCGACTTGCAGGTCAAGGTCACTTTTGACAAGGATGCCAAAACCCTGACGATCACCGACAACGGCATCGGCATGAGCGCACAGGAAGCCATTGACCACCTTGGCACCATTGCCAAGAGCGGCACCAAAGACTTTGTGTCAAAGTTGTCGGGCGACCAAAAAGCCGACTCGCAACTGATTGGCCAGTTTGGCGTCGGCTTCTACTCGGGCTTTATCGTCGCCGACAAAATCACCGTCGAGTCGCGCCGGGCCGGCATGAAAACCACTGAGGGCGTGCGCTGGGTCAGCGGCGGCGCCGGCGACTTCGAGGTCGAAACCATCGACCGCGCCCAGCGCGGCACCAGCGTCACGCTGCATTTGCGCGAAGACTCAATGGATTACGCCAGTGCCTGGAAAGTCAAGAGCATCATCAACAAATACTCGGACCACATCAGCCTGCCGATTTTGATGGAAAAAGAAGAATGGAAAGACGGCGAGCTGATTGACCCGAACGACGAAAAAGGCGGTCGCCAGCCTGGCGGCATGGTGAAAACCGGCACCTGGGAAACCGTCAACAAGGCTAGCGCCATCTGGACGCGGGCCAAAAAAGACATCACGCCCGAGCAATACGACGAGTTTTACAAGCAGATCAGCCACGACATGGAGGCCCCGCTGGCCTACACCCACAACCGGGTCGAAGGCAGCACCGAGTTCACCCAATTGCTGTACATCCCCGGCAAAGCGCCGTTTGACCTGTACAACCGCGAGAAATCCGCCGGGGTCAAGCTGTATGTCAAGCGCGTGTTCATCATGGACGATGCCGAGGCGCTCTTGCCGACCTACCTGCGCTTTGTCAAGGGCGTGCTGGATTCGGCCGACCTGCCGCTCAACGTCAGCCGCGAACTGCTGCAAGAAAGCCGCGATGTCAAGGCCATCCGCGAAGGCTGCACCAAGCGGGTGCTGGGCATGCTCGAAGACCTGGCGAAAAATGACAAGTTGCCAGACGCTGCTGCCTCGGCAGAGGGTGTGACCGATGTGCTGAGCGCCGAAGAAAAGGCCGAGGCTGAAAAGAACGCCGGCAAATACACCAAGTTTTACAAGGAATTTGGCGCGGTGCTGAAAGAAGGCTTGGGCGAAGACTTTGCCAACAAGGACCGCATTGCCAAACTGCTGCGCTTTGCCAGCAGCATTTCGGACGCTGTAAGCGTCTCATTCGCCGACTACAAGGCGCGCATGAAAGAAGGCCAGGAAGCCATCTACTACATCACCGCCGACACCCTGGCCGCCGCCAAAAACAGCCCGCAGCTTGAAGTCTTCAAGAAAAAGGGCATCGAAGTGCTGTTGATGACCGACCGGGTTGATGAGTGGGCACTCAACTATGTGCATGAGTTTGACGGCACGCCGCTGCAAAGTGTTGCCAAGGGCGCAGTTGACTTGGGCAAGCTGCAAGACGAGGCCGAGAAAAAAGCCTTGGATGAAGCCGCCGAAACCTTCAAGCCGCTGCTGGCCAAGTTGAAAGAAGCCCTGAAAGACAAGGCCGAAGATGTGCGCGTGACCACCCGGCTGGTTGATTCACCGGCCTGCCTGGTGGTGCAGGACCACGGCATGAGCACGCAACTGGCCCGCATGCTCAAACAGGCCGGCCAGACCGCCCCGGATGTCAAACCGGTGCTGGAAGTCAATGCCGAGCACCCGCTGGTGAAAAAGCTCGACGGCTCGGTGCATTTCAACGACCTGGCGCACATTTTGTTTGACCAGGCGCTGCTGGCCGAAGGCGGCATGCCCGCTGACCCGGCCGCCTACGTCAAGCGGGTGAATGCCCTGCTGGTTTGAGTTTTATATAAGAAATAAGGCTCTAGCTCTTGTCCCTATTGCGCAAGTAGCTATATAAAAGATAGCCACTTGAAGATCAAAAGCCCCGCAGTCAAACTGACTGACGGGGCTGTTTTTTTGCTGAAGAAGCAAACTTGAGTTCATAGACAATCGAACCTCAAGCCAAATCCTTTTTCGACTTATCAAACAAGCTGATGAAAATCATTCTGAAAATAGCCCTTGCAGCAACCACCCTGGGCCTGACTGCCGCCTGGGCTGCCGATGCCACCCTTGATGCCGCTACCAAAGAGCCTGGTGCATTGGTCACCGCCAGCGGGCTGGTCTATCGGTCACTCAAAGACGGCAGCGGCAACAGCCCCAAGGCCAGCGACAAGGTGAAGGTGAATTACCGGGGCACTTTCCCCGATGGCAAAGAATTTGACAGCAGCTACAAGCGCAACCAGCCGATCGAATTCCCCTTGAGCGGTGTCATCCCATGCTGGACCGAGGGTGTCTCGCGCATGAAGGTCGGCGGCAAAGCCAAGCTGACCTGCCCGGCATCGATTGCCTATGGTGAGCGTGGTGCCGGTGGGGTGATTCCGCCCAACGCCACCTTGTTGTTTGAAGTCGAGTTGCTGGGAATCAACGGAAAATAGGCGCGCAGCCCTTGAAAAGCCGATGGATTTTCCCCCTTTCATATTGCAGGAATTTACGCTAATGGTGACTTTGGATGCCCCTTTTACCATCGATGAAAAGGATTAGCCAAATGAATGCGTTGAGGCCAACACCGGCCAGCGCCTGACGATCGAACAAGCGCCGGCGGTGGAGCCGCTGATGCTTCACACCACTAGCGGCGCCTCTTGCATCGCTTCAATCTGCTCTTGCAGCATCAGCACCTGGCCGTGCCAGTAGTCGCTGCTGCCAAACCAGGGGAAATTGATGGGAAAGATGGGATCATCCCAGCGGCGTGCCAGCCAGGCACTGTAATGAATCAGCCGCAGGGTGCGCAGCGGCTCGATCAGGGCCAGTTCACGGCGATCAAATGGGCGAAATTGCTCGTACCCATCGACCAGTGCCCCGAGTTGCCGGGTTTGCTGCTGGCGGTCGCCGCTGAGCAGCATCCACAGGTCTTGCACCGCCGGGCCGCTGCGGGCATCATCGAGATCAACAAAATGCGGACCTGGCCCGGTGGCAGCGGGAGAAGCCAGTGGTGTCCACAGAATATTGCCGGGGTGGCAGTCGCCATGCAGGCGAATCAGCCTGACAGCAGCAGCACCGTCGTCATCCTTGTCCGTGGCGTTATTTTTTAAGCCTTTTTGGCCTCCAGCCCATATGGAATAAGCGCTGCCAGCTATTAACTCAATAGCATCCTGTGATACCTTGGCCCAGGCCGATTGCACATCGAGCGGCAGCTTGTCGTGGCTGAGCAGCCACTCGCGCGGGTCGATGCCAAAACTTGGCAGGTCCAGCGCCGGACGCACCGCAAACGGCTGCTCAGCCCCGACGCCGTGAATGCGCGCCAAAAAGCGGCCAATCCATTCCAGCACCTCGGGGTCGTCGAGCTCGGGGCTGCGCCCGCCACGGCGCGGGCTGACGCAAAAGGCAAAGCCGCCAAAGTGGTGCAAGCTGCTGCCATTCAAATGCAGTGGCGCCACCACCGGAATTTCGGCGGCCATCAGTTCATCTGAAAACGCGTGCTCTTCCAGAATCTGCGCATCACTCCAGCGCCCTGGCCGGTAAAACTTGGCCACCACGGCGGTGCCATGCAGGTCGGGGTCTTCCAGGTACAACTGATAGACGCGGTTTTCGTAGGAACTCAAGGCCAGTTGACGGCCATCGCCATACAGGCCCACGCTGGCCAGTGCGTCGAGCACCAGGTCGGGGGTGAGCGACTGGTAGGGGTGACTGGCGGCATCGGTGTGTTCAGCCATTGCTGTTGGCCCGGACTTCCTCGATGCTGGTGTGGCCTTCGAGCACCTTGATGATGCCGTCCTGGCGCAGGGTACGGAACTCGCCGGTTTTGAAGGCCTCGTTTTGCACCAGTTCAGAACGTGCCGAAGTTTGAATCAGGCGGCGCAGGCCGGGTGTCACCCGCATCAGTTCGTGCAGGCCCATGCGCCCGGCATAACCGGTGCCCTGGCAATGGCTGCAACCGGGAGCGGCGAATTGATTCAACTGGCCTTGCTGGCTGTATTGCGCCAGCCACTGTACCCGCAGCGCTGACCGCTCTGGACGCAGCTCGTCGGGAAACCCGAACGAATAGTCGTCAAGCAACTCTTCGACCCAGGTCTGCGGGGCTGGTGCGCTGCGGCGGCACTGGGTACACAGCCGCCGCACCAGCCGCTGCGCCAGCACGGCGAGCAGCGAGTCGGCAAAATTGAACGGGTTCATGCCCATGTCAATCAGTCGCGTCACGGTTTCAGCCGCACTGTTGGTGTGCAGGGTTGACAGCAGCAGGTGCCCGGTCAGCGAGGCTTCGATGGCAATATGGGCGGTTTCCACGTCGCGGATCTCGCCGACCATGATGATGTCCGGGTCAGCCCGCAAAAACGATCGCAATGCCTTGGCAAAGGTCCATTCAATATGCGGGTTGACCTGCACCTGGCGCAAATCGGGCTGGGTGATCTCAATCGGGTCTTCGGCAGTCCAGATTTTGCGCTCCGGGGTGTTCAGATAACTCAGCACCGAATGCAGCGAAGTGGTCTTGCCCGAGCCGGTTGGCCCGACACACAGCACCATGCCGTAGGGACGGTTGACGGCATCACGCAACTGTTGCAGATTGACAGCCGTCAGCCCCAGTTTGTCCATGGCAACCGGCCTAGTCGAGGACAGCAGGCGCATCACCACGTCTTCCAGGCCATTGGTAGTGGGCACCGTAGCAATGCGCAGTTCAAGCGGGTATTTGGCGGCAAACTTGTGGAAATCGATCTTGCCGTCTTGCGGTTTGCGGTGCTCCGCAATGTCCAGATTAGCCATGATTTTCAGCCGCGCCACGACCGTAGCACGGTAGGTATGGGGCAGTTCCAGGTAGGGCGACAGCAAGCCGTCCTTGCGAAAGCGGATCCGCACCTTGGCATTGTGGGGCAGCGTCTCGACATGAATATCGGATACGCCCCGATCATGCGCTTCCATGATCATGGTGTTGATCAGGCGCACCAGGGTGTTGTCGGACTGAGCGACTTCTGAATCGTCTGCGGCCTGCTGGGCCGCCTGCTGCTCCTGCAATTCATGCAATTCCATCGTCTCGAGCAACTGGCTGCTGCTGGCGGGCGCTGGCGCAGTTTCAGGAAAATCGACCAGATCAAGGTTCATGGACCAACTGTTGAACCCGAGTTTTTGGTAGGCGTTGTCAATCGCCGTGCGAATGTCGAGGTCATCGGCGAGCACCGCCATCACCCGGCCTTGCACCAGAAATTCAAGCTCTTCAAATATCTTGCGCTGGGTTGGATCTGCCGCCGCCACCACCGTCAGGTTCGGGCGCGAAAGCAGCGGAACAATCATCAGGCGCTGCGCGGTTGCCATGGAAATATTTTGCAAGGCAGCAGGTTCAATCGGGAATCTGGCCAAGTCCACCACCGGATAACCCATCTTGTGTACCATGGCTGCGGTGAGTTTTTTACGTGTCAAAAACCCAGGCTGACCAGCAGTTGCCCAAGTGGCTCGCCGGGATTGTCTTTTTTCAGCTCCAGCGCCTGCTTGAGTTGCTTGTCAGTGACATAACCCATGCGCGTCAAGGCTTCACCCAAACGAATCATCGGCATTTTGTTCTGCTGGTCGAGCGCCTTCAGAAGTTGCTCTGGTGTGAACACCATGTCATTGTTCAGCGATTCATCGAATCGGGCTTCTAGCGCCGCCGCCAGCACGGGTTTCGCCACTGGTTTGACCGGGGCGACAACAGACGCAGCCAGCTCGCTGCCGGAGCCTGGCAACTCCAGCCGCTGATAAGCTTCGCGCGGAATAAACTCGCGCTGCAGGCTGCCCTGATCATTGATCGGGGTGTACAAGAACAAGCCAAACGGGGTTTCAACATGCCCCATCGTCAAGCCCGACATGGCCTTGCCATCCTTCAGAATCACCCGGTATGCCGTGGCGTTTCTGTCAACAAACTCGTCAGAAAAAGCGGTGTTCCCGGTTTTGCCTTTCGGCCGTATGGGGGAGGCCAGAATCAGCCGGTAAAAATGTGAAAACGCCAGCGACACCATGGATCTGGCGCGCTCGATCTGGATCAGAATTTTCTTTTCAGCCGGCACGATGGCAAACAAGGTGCAGTGCCGACTGCCACCCGTAGGCCCCTCAATGTCGCATTCCTGGGGATCTGACCAGTTTGCCGCATCACTGTATTCGGCAATCGGTGGCGATGGCCAGCGAAACACTGTCTCTGGGGTGCTTGCTGTGATGCCAGCCTGCTTGGGTGTAAATTCAAACTCCAGCGCTTGCGCCGGGTCGGGTGGTTGGTTGGAATGGTTGAAGATCATGACTGAATCATGCCCGATTTTTTCCCCTTGATGGCGGGCTTGGGGCAAGTCTCTAATACCCCCTGTGGTTTTACGGTAACGTGCAGCCCATTGACGCACCCGACGATTGTGGTGGTGCCTGGAGTTTCACATGTTCGACTACATCATCATCGGTGGCGGCTCGGCTGGCTGCGTTTTGGCTGGGCGCCTTTCTGAAAACACCAACACCAGCGTGGCCTTGCTGGAAGCCGGGCCGGTGGATGGCAGCGTGCTGATTCATTGCCCGGCCGGTCTGGCTGGGCTTGCCAGATTCAGCTTGCTGGGCTGGGACCTGAACACCGTGCCGCAGCCGGGTCTGAACGGCCGGTCGGGCTACCAGCCGCGCGGCAAGGTGCTGGGCGGGTCGAGTTCGCTCAACGCCATGGTCTATATTCGCGGTCAGCGCGCCGATTACGACCACTGGGCGGCGTTGGGCAACCCGGGCTGGTGTTATGACGAGGTGCTGCCTTATTTCAAGCGCGCAGAACACAATGAACGCGGTGCCGATGCCTTTCATGGCAGCGGCGGGCCGCTCAATGTGATGGATCTGGCGCAGCCGAACCGCTTTTCTGCCTTGTTTGTACAGGCTGGCGCGCAGGCCGGTTACCGGGTCAATTCCGACTTCAATGGTGCCGACCAGGAGGGTGTCGGTCTTTACCAGGTCACCCACAAAAACGGCGAACGCTGCAGCGCCGCCAAGGCCTACTTGACACCGAATCTGTCGCGCCCCAATCTGCAGGTTTTTACCGGTGCCCACACGACCCGCATCCTGCTCGAAAAAAAACGCGCCGTCGGCATCGAGTTTGTGCATGACGGACATCTCAAGCAACTCAAGTGCCAGGGGGAGGTGTTGCTGTGCGCCGGGGCCATCCAGTCGCCGCAGTTGTTGATGCTCTCGGGCATTGGGCCGCACCGGCATCTGGTGGACAAGGGCATTGCCACCTTGCACCACCTACCCGGTGTCGGGCAACATTTGCATGACCACCCGGACATGGTGCAGGTGGTGGATGTGCCCCGGGCCAAAGAGCTGTTTGGCCTGTCGCTCACCGGGTGCATCAACGCACTCAAAGGCGCGGTCGAGTGGCGCAATCACCGCAGCGGCCTGTTGACCACCAACTTTGCCGAAGCGGGTGGCTTCATCAAGAGCCAGCCGGGTGAAGCCAGGCCCGACCTGCAACTGCACTTTGTCATTGGCAAACTCCTCAACCATGGCCGCACCACCACGCTGGGCCACGGCTTTTCCTGCCACGTTTGCCTGTTGCGTCCCTTAAGCCGGGGCAGCATCCAACTGGCCAGCAAAGACCCGATGGCGCTGCCCCTGGTGGACCCCGACTTTTTGGGCCACCGTGACGACATGGAGCGCATGGTTCGCGGCTTTTGGCTGATGCGCCAGATTTTGGCGCAGCCGGCGCTCAGCGCGTTTGGCGGGCGCGAACTGGCAGCCACCGCCGCTGCCGAGTCCGACCAGCAGATCGAGCAGGTGATTCGTGACTACAGCGACTCGATTTACCACCCGGTGGGCAGTTGTCGCATGGGCAACAGCGACGTGGACGTGGTCGATGCGCAGTTGCGCGTGCATGGGCTGCAGGGCTTGCGCGTGGTCGATGCATCCATCATGCCGCAAATCGTCAGCGGCAACACCAATGCCCCGGTGATGATGATTGCCGAGAAAGCCGCCGACCTGATCCGCGCAACCCAGCGGCAGTGACTTGTCGGCCCGGCAAAAACATTGCGCCACGGGCGGGGATGGCATGGCATTTACAGACCATGCAAGTTAGTACTCACCGTTCGCTGATTTATTTTGCGGTTCGTACAAATTTTTGGCCAAAAAAGAGAGTCTTTTCCCACCTTTGATGAAAAAATGGTCAGATTTTTGGATAAGTCCTCGATTCTGAAAATTACAGTAATCCGCTCGGTGCA
>CAIQOO010000075.1 GCA_903873485.1 uncultured beta proteobacterium
ACACTGCACTGTTGTCGATGTCACGAAATTTGCTCATGGAAGTCTTGCTCAGAAGGGTTGGTCGAGTGTACAGACCATCCTGCCACCCACTTTCAACATGATTTACCAATTTCGTGCATAAGTCCGACAGGCTGCTAGTGCCGCTGCCCGACACCGCCGCCAAATTTGCCGAAGCCCTGAACGCGCCGGAGAAGTTTGGCAGCGGCAGTCTGGTCGATGCCGTGCTTAAACTGGTGCGCGATGCCACGGCGCTGAACATTGTGCGGGCCGACATCAAGGTCGACATGCTCATGCCGCACTACTTCATGAACTTTCTGGTGGTCGACGAGCATGGCCGCCAGCTCGGGCATGGCCGCAATCTGGGTGCGCTGAAAGCCGAATGGGGAAAGCAGGCGCGCGGCGCGTTTCAGGCGCTGGCCAATCTCAAGCTGGGGCAAAATGCGGCTCCAGCCCCCGTCGGTAGTGCGCAAGCAGCTACTAAAAATGTAGCTAATGCCGGTGCTGCAAGCGTAAATGCAGGCAAAACCCAGCATTCAGGGTCAAATCAGCCTCCAGCCCCCGCCAATCGTGCGCAAGCAGCTATCAAATCAGGATCATGTGGAGCAAGTGGGGCCAGCGCAGCGGCGACAGGCGCTGCATCGACTGCTTTTCAGGACCAGCGCCACACCGCCTGGACCTTTGGCGAACTGCCCGAGCTGCTGGAAATCCGCAAGGGTGGCCAAACCCTGATCGGCTTTCCGGCCCTGATTGACGGTGGCGATGCGGTCACTGTGGAAGTGTTTGACGAGCCCGAAATGGCCTCCGCCAAACACCGAGCCGGACTGCGCCGCCTGTTCTCATTGCAGCTCAAAGAGGCGCTCAAGTACCTGGAGAAAAGCATCCCCGACCTGCAAAAAATGGCCGTGACCTTCATGCAGGTGGGCAAGTCGGAGAGTGGCACTGGCGGCGGCACGCTGGAAGAGCTGCGCGAGCAGATCATCAGTGTGGCGCTGGATCGGGCCTTTTTGCTGGAGCCGCTGCCCACCGATGAATTCGCCTTCAAGCGCCGGGTGGAAGAGGGCCGGGGCCGCCTGACCCTGATCGCTACCGAAGTGGCCCGATTGGCCGCCACCATCCTGGCCGAGTACGCAGTGGCCGCCCGCAAAATCAAGGACAGCAAAAACGCCCCAGAGGCCAGCGCAGACGCCGCCCAGCAACTCGCCCGCCTGATGCCCAAGCGCTTTTTGGCCCTCACCCCCTGGAACGCTTTGCAGCACTACGCCCGCTACCAAAAGGCCATTACCGCCCGTCTGGAGAAATACCGCACCGACCCGGCCCGCGACGCCGCCCGCCTGGCCGAGCTGCGCCCGCTGGAGCAGCGCTACTGGCGGCTGGTGGCCGAGCGCAAAGGTGCCACCGATGAGCGCATGGCGGAATTCCGCTGGTTGCTGGAGGAGTTGCGCGTGAGCTTCTTCGCCCAGGAGTTGCGCACGCCGCAGCCGGTGAGCGTCAAAAGGTTGGAGAAGGCGTGGGGGCAGTTGGGGTGAGCAAGATGCGCAACTGTGCGATGACTTGCGCCTCGTCCAAACCCAGCAGGCTGGCAATCACCGCCGGGGAAAGACCGTTTTTGTGCGCGTTGAGCAGCCAGCAACTCGCTCGCTATACTTGGGCTCATGCTATTGGTATTCCTTATCCGTTACTGGATAGGTGATGGAAACCAACATCCTTAGTTTATGAATCGTCCACCTCAAGAAGTTCGTCAGTTCAAGGGGTGCCTGCTTGCTTCCCTGCTCCTGCTGTTGAGCATTTTTCTTGCTTCCGTCGCCTATGGCAAAACAGGAGACAAGGATCTAATTAGCGTCAATGAGCGCGCTTGGCTCTCTCAAAATCAGTCACGCCTCGTTCTGGCCGTTGAAACCGGTTATGCCCCGTTTGTATTTCTCGACGCAAAAGGTCAGCAAACCGGTCTGGCGCATGACTACATGCGCCTGATAGAAGCTAAGCTCGGGGTGCAATTCAATCAAAAAAGATTTTCATCGCTTGATGAAATTTTTAAGGCTGTGCGCAGTGGCGAAGTGCACATCGTCAATGCAGTCACCAGCACTCCAGAGCGCTTGAAATTTCTTTCGATGACGGACCCGTATATTTCAGTTCCGAATGTAATCATCGTAAGAAAAAATCATCCTGGCACGGTTTCGGAAAAAGCACTTTCGGGGTTAAAGGTTTCGCTGGTGAAGAGTTATGCCGTCACGCAATACATGACGAACCATGATTCTCACTTTATTCCAGACATCGTTGCCGACGACCTCACCGCCTTGTTAAACGTATCCTTCGGTCGCTCTGATGCGGCGGTGATCGACCTTGCGACGGCTTCCTATCTGATTTCGGAAAAGGGCATAGCCAATCTTCGTGTGGGTAGTGTGGTGGCGTACGATAACAAGTCGTCGTTAGCCTCCACACAGAATGAGCCCGTGTTGCATGGCATTCTTCAAAAGGGACTTAACGCAATCACGGATGCCGAGCGACAGGCGATCAAGCAGCGCTGGATCAATCTATCGGAAGAGCAAAACATCCTTTACGATCTGACTGGCTGGAACACCCTTGGGCTTGTATTGGCCGTTGCATTCTTGGTAGTTACTATCGTTGTTGTCAAAAATCGCTCGTTTCGATTGCAGATAATTCCGCCGTTGCTGGTATTGGCCGGCGGTCTTGCTCTGACTTATATTGTTCAACAGTCGGCCCTATCTATCGCTTACCAAGCGCATCAGGATGTATTCAGCCATCAAGCGCGTGAAATCCTGCTGCGCATTGATCAAAGATTGATTGCATATATGCAAATCCTGCGTGGTACTAAAGGTCTGTTTTACGCATCGGAAAGCGTAGAGCGGAATGAATTCCATGACTACATTGGCAGTCAGCGTCTGTCTGAGAATTTTCCGGGCGTTCAGGGGGTTGGATTCTCGCTGGTGATAACACCGGAAGAAAAAGCCAGGCACATTGAAGCGGTTCGCAAAGCGGGCTTTCCAAACTACCTAGTAGTAAGTTCCATTAAATCGAATGTAAATAAGCGATAATCGCGGGAATTCATTTCAAACCTTCAAGGCGGCAATTATGGCGAGAAAATCAATGCGGGCACCACTGATCCTGACCGAGGAGCAACGCGCAAAGCTGAA
>CAIQOO010000076.1 GCA_903873485.1 uncultured beta proteobacterium
ACACTGCACTGTTGTCGATGTCACGAAATTTGCTCATGGAAGTCTTGCTCAGAAGGGTTGGTCGAGTGTACAGACCATCCTGCCACCCACTTTCAACATGATTTACCAATTTCGTGCATAAGTCCGACAGGCTGCTAGTGCAAGTGCTGGCCTGAAAAGTCAGGCGAGCCACCTGCCAGACCAAAGCGGGAAAACCCGGTTAGCTTTTCGCAACAGTAACGAAACACGGCGAGTGCATGGCCGGGGCAGCATTACCGGGTAAGTACGCTGCCCGATAGCGCCAGCACAAACAACCACCCCGCAAGCGCATGGATTTGGTACGAAACCATGTACCGCAGTCTGTAAATAGTCTGTAAATGCTTTTTTACTACTGCTTTCGTAGCTGCCGAATCACTGTAACCCATTGATTTTATTGGTAGGCCGTGTAGGACTTGAACCTACGACCAAAGGATTATGAGTCCTCTGCTCTAACCAACTGAGCTAACGGCCCGACCAAGCCGCAGATTGTAAGTGGCTACTTGTGATGACTCAGCGCGTTGCTGACCAATTTGGATGTGATATCGACAATTTGAATCATCCGGTCATAAGCCATGCGGGTGGGTCCGACTACTCCCAGGGTGCCAACGACCTGACCGTCAATCTCGTAAGGCGCGCTGACAATCGATAAGTCCTCAAAAGGCACCACCTGGCTTTCGCCGCCGATAAATATCCTGATTCCATCGGCTTGTCCCGTCACGTCCATCAGGCGCATCAACTGAGCTTTTTGCTCAAACAGATCAAATGCCCGCCGCAGGTGACCCATATCGTGCGAGAAATCACTGACTGACAACAGGTTTCTTTCGCCTGAAATAATCACCTCATCCTGCGCTTCAGTCAGTACTTCCGAATTGGCAGTGACTGCCGCATTCATCAGGCTGGCAATTTCCACGCGCAACGAATCCACTTCGTTCTTGAGCCGCTCACGCACCTGTTCTATAGCCAAACTCACGTAATTGGCGTTCAAATAATTGGCTGCCTCCAGCAGTTGCGCCGGGGTGTAGTCCAGTTCGGTGAAGATGACCCGGTTTTGGACGTCACCTTCTGGCGATACGATGATCACCAGCAGGCGCCGATCAGACAGGCGTAAAAACTCAATGTGCCGAAAAACCGAGCTACGACGGGGTGCCACCACCACACCGACAAACTGCGACAGACTTGACAGCAGATTGGCGGCGTTGGACATCACTTTTTGCGGCTGGTCTGCAGCCAGACGCTGCGGCCCCAATTGACCGCGCTGCACCGTCAACATCGTATCGACAAACAAACGGTAACCACGCGCTGTGGGAATGCGCCCGGCAGATGTGTGCGGACTGGCAATCAGACCCAGTTCTTCCAGGTCCGACATGACATTGCGTATAGTGGCGGGCGAAAGTTCAAGCCCGGATGCCTTGGACAACGTTCGCGAACCCACCGGCTGCCCATCGGCAATGTAGCGTTCTACCAGCGCTTTGAGCAATAACTTGGCACGATCGTCGAGCATGCTTTCATTTTAGTGATGTAATTTCAGAATGAATCCCAAATTCCAGTTGGTCGCACTGATCTGCAAGTATCAGACCCAGGCATCTGTCTCGTCGATCGCCAACTCGCGCAGCGCGGTTGAAGCCGTGGCCCATTATTTGCATGATCAAGGTTGTGAAGTGGTGCTTGAGCACGAAACGGCGCTCAACATAGGACTTTCAGGCTATCAGCACTTGACGGTGCCACAGATTGGCGAGCAATGTGATTTGGGACTGGTGGTAGGCGGTGACGGCACCATGCTGGGCATTGGCCGACAACTGGCCGCTTATGGGGTACCGCTGATCGGCATCAATCAAGGGCGACTGGGCTTCATTACCGACATTCCCTACGGCAGTTTCACCGCCAGCCTGGGCAATATGCTGCGTGGCGAATACATCGAGGAGCACCGCAGTCTGATCAATGCCTGCGTGATGCGTGGCGGTCATTGCGTGTTCAAGGCGATGGCCATGAATGATGTGGTAGTCAACCGCGGAGCCACCGCCGGCATGGTCGAACTCCGGGTTGAAGTGGACGGACATTTTGTTGCCAACCAGCGTGCCGATGGCCTGATCATCGCCACCCCAACCGGCTCCACCGCTTATGCCTTGTCATCGGGCGGCCCGTTGCTGCACCCCTCCATTCCTGGCTGGGTGATGGTGCCAATTGCCCCGCACAACTTGTCAAATCGACCGATCGTGCTCGCCAATACGTCGCACGTCGCTATTGAAATAGTGGCTGGACGCGATGCTAGCGCCAGTTTTGACATGCAATCGCTGGCCTCCCTGATGCATGGTGACCGCATTGAAGTAACCAGATCCAGTCACCATGTGCGGTTTTTGCATCCCCAAGGCTGGTCTTACTATGACACCCTGCGGGAAAAATTGCATTGGAATGAAGGAGTGGCAACAACGTGAGCCTCAAGCGCATGGTGCTGCGTGATTTTGTCATTGTCAGTGACCTCGATCTGGAATTGGCCAACGGTTTCACCGTGTTAACCGGTGAAACCGGCGCCGGCAAATCCATTTTGGTCGATGCCTTGCAGTTGGTCACTGGCGGGCGGGCCGACCTGAGCATGATCCGTGAAGGTGCTGCCCGCACCGATGTCAGTGCCGAGTTCGATTTGATGCCAGACCTGGCAAACTGGCTGGTGCAAGCCGGGTTTGATGCGGATTCGGGTCTGCTGCTGCGCCGCACGGTAGACACCCAAGGGCGCAGCCGCGCCTGGATCAACGGTAGCCCTGCCACTGCAGCACAGCTTCGAGTGGTGGGCGAACAACTGCTTGACATCCACGGCCAGCATGCCTGGCAAAGCCTGACACGACCGGATACCGTTCGTAGTTTGCTCGATGCCTATGCCCAGTTGTCCACTACCACGATTTCCGTGCTGTGGCGTCAGTGGCGCTCGGCCCAAGAGCAACTGGCGCAAGCGCGCAGCGCACAAAACACCTTGCTGCAACAGCGTGAACACCTGGCATGGCAGATTGGCGAGCTTGAAAAGCTCTCGCCCCTGCCCGAAGAATGGCCAAATCTGACTGCCGAACACACCCGCCTGTCCCATGCACAGTCCTTGCTGGACGCGGCACAGGCTGCCTTGACGCTGCTCAATGGCGACGATGACAACGCCACCACACGCATTGGAAATGCCCATGATTTACTTCAAAAACAAGAGCATATAGAGCCGATATTCAAAGGGCTGAGAGAGGTTTTGGACTCCAGTCTGGCACAGCTTGAAGACACTGTGCATAGCCTGCGTGCTTATCTGCGCCGGACCGAGCTCGACCCTGAAAGCCTGAGTGCGCTTGATGATCGGATCGGGCTTTGGGTGTCTTTGGCGCGTCGATTCAAACGCGCGCCAGAAGACCTGTCCCAGTTGCTGATCCACTGGCGACAAGAACTGCAAGCGCTGGATGCCTCGGCAGACCTGCAAACCCTTGAACGGGCGCAGGAAACCGCCTGGCAGGCCTATTTGCAGGAAGCCCGGGCACTGACCCAGGCGCGCAAGCTTGCTGCCACCAAGCTGTCTGGCGCCATCACCACGGCAATGCAGGGTCTGGGCATGCAGGGTGGCCAGTTTCAAGTCCAGCTTCAACCCTCGGCCCAGCCGCTGCAAAGTGGGCTTGAGGATGTCAGTTTTCTGGTGGCGGGACACGCTGGCAGCACGCCGCGCCCGGTCAACAAAGTGGCATCGGGCGGCGAGCTGTCGCGGATCGCCCTGGGGATTGCCGTCACCACCAGCCAGCTTGGCACCGCACAGACACTGATTTTTGACGAGGTGGATGCCGGGATCGGCGGGGCGGTCGCCGAAACGGTGGGCTGCCTGATGCGCCAGCTCGGGGTTGACCGTCAGGTCCTTGCCGTCACCCATTTGCCGCAGGTGGCCGCTTGTGCCGATCAGCACCTGGTGGTCAGCAAACAACTGGTGGGCAGCACAACACTTAGCTCGGTCACTGCCGTGACGGAGAATGAACGGGTGGCAGAGTTGGCCCGCATGCTTGGCGGCGAGCGCATTTTGGCAACCACGCTGGCACATGCCAGAGACCTGTTATCCACCCAGGAAGGAGTCTGAGATGCACCAGTCACCAACGGATTTGCAAATTGTCCTGATCACCGGCATGTCTGGTTCAGGCAAATCAGTGGCACTCCATGCGCTCGAAGACCTGGGTTTTTACTGCGTGGACAACCTGCCACCCGAATTGTTCATGCCGCTGGTGAAGCTCGAACGCACCAGCCTGGTCAACTGGCTGGCGATTGCCATGGATGTGCGCAGCGCCAGCGCCCTGCCGCTGGTGCCGGAGCAACTCAGGCAACTCAGGGCGCAAAACATGCAGGTTGACTCGATTTTTCTGGATGCCAGCACCGACACCTTGATCAGGCGCTTTTCCGAGACCCGCAGACGTCACCCCTTGTCGCAAGGAGGGCACTGTGACAATCTGCTTGATCAGCGGCATGCACTGGCCGATGCGATCGAGCTCGAACGTGGATTGCTCAGTGATCTGCGTGCCCAGTCGCATGTGATCGACTCCAGCATTATTCGCCCGACACAATTGCAGAGCTACGTCAAATCATTCATTGCCGCACCCGCCGAGCAGTTGACCCTGGTGTTTGAATCCTTTGCCTTCAAACGTGGCATTCCCAGCGATGCCGACTATGTGTTTGATGTGCGCATGTTGCCCAATCCGCACTACGAACCTGCGTTGCGTGCCTTGACCGGGCAAGACCAGCCGGTGATCGAATACCTCAGACAGCAAGCGGATGTTGCGCTGATGCTCGACCATATCCGTCATTTTCTGGACCACTGGCTGCCAGCGCTGACCAGCAACCACCGCAGCTATGTGACCGTGGCCATTGGCTGCACCGGTGGCCAGCACCGCTCGGTGTATCTGGTGGAGCAACTCGCGACCTTGTTCGGGACGCGCTGGGTTACCCTGAAGCGGCATCGGGAGATGGATGCCCGGCCACCACAGAATTAGCCGATCAGCAATTTCTTGATGGGTGCCGGAAGCCCCATTTGTTGCCAGTGCTGGCGCTCGAACCACGCCCCGTCGGCATCGGGCACACAGGTGTCCGGCAACACCACCTGCACCAGGTGCAGATACAGGTCTTTGTGCGTCAAGACATGCTTGAAAGCTGGCAAATCATGCAGCCGATGGTGCTGGCCTGCCGGCAATGCAGCCTGCAGGCTGGCACGGCTCTCAAACAGGGCAAAGCAGTACAAGCCGGCCCAGACTCCGGGTGTTGGGCGCTGACTCAACCACAGTTCGCCCTCGGCGGTTTGCGCCCACAGCAGCCAGATTGACTGGACGCTGCGTTTGAGCTTGCGCGTCTTGACCGGGAAGTTCTCCGGCTTGCCAATGGCAGCAGCCCGGCATTGCAGCTTGAGCGGACAGACTTCACACATCGGTTTTTTGGAAGTACACAACGTCGCGCCCAAATCCATAATGCCCTGGGTGTAACGTGGCATCTGGGTCTGCAAATCATCATGCGGTAACAAATCTGTCGCCTTGTCCCAGAGACTTCGTGTGTTGGCAGCTTGCGCCAAGTCGGCGTCAAAGCCCAGATAACGGGTCAGAACGCGCTTGACATTGCCATCCAGAATCGCCACCCGTTCGGCAAAACACAGGGATGCAATCGCTGCAGCGGTTGATCGGCCAATGCCTGGCAAGGTCTGAAGCTGCTCGGCGCTGCGCGGGAAGATACCCGCATGCAAGTGCATCACCTGCTGAGCGCAGCGGTGCAGATTGCTGGCCCGGCTGTAATACCCCAGCCCGGCCCACAAGCGCAGCACCTGATCCAAAGATGCCTCCGCCAACGAGCCAACATCGGGAAACCGAGCCAAAAACCGGGTGAAATAACCCTGCACCGTGGCCACCTGGGTCTGTTGCAGCATGATCTCCGACAGCCAGACCCGGTACGGATCCCGCGTATTTTGCCAAGGCAAATCGCGGCGCCCGTGCCGTTTCTGCCACTGCCCAATGGCATTAGCCAGCGAAAAACCGGTCAGCGGTGATTCAGGCTGACGGGTCATGCAGGGCTACGCCAAAACGCTCTGGCGCGGTCATCTGCAGCAGGCAATCGGTCAATTCAACCAATTTCAGTTCAGCTTGATCGACTTCAATGCTGCGGGCATTGAAGTCGGCAATGCGCTCGCCCAGGCCGTCAGATGCTTGTGCAATCCGGTCAATCGCCTCCAGCCGACGCACAAAATTCTTGCGCCGTTCCCGCAGTTGTGAATCAAGCTGCGATGCCGCGGACTTGCTCCAGGTCTCGATGTCACCCATGGCCGTCTCAAAAACACCTCGCAAACGGGTTGACAAAGCCCGAATCACCTGCTGGGCAAATTCGGGTTGCGCCAGCCTGAAAGCATTGCCAATTCCCAGGTATTGCAGGTGGCTCCGCTCAATCAAATCGAGTTCTTTCAAATAGACGTCAACCTGTGGTTCATCGGGTGCCTGCAATGAAAAACCGTATTCGGTATTCAACTGCAAAAACATTGCCACCAGCATGGCATGTATTTCCAGTCCATTGGTATGAACAAGCTGCAGGTTGGCGCGCAAACTGGCAAAAGTTTGCCCATAGCAATGTTTGATGCCCAGCTTGAAACCCTGCTGATTCAAGGCCGCCGTCAATTGCGCCATTTCACGTTTCAGGGCGACCGATCCCAGCAGGCTGAAAATCTCGCGCAAGAGCCTGAGGTGAACCGAGCGCACTGCGTGAATCTTCACTCCTGCCGCATCAAAATCGGCCTGCTCTTGTGCGATGCGGGCGCGCATGTTGTTGATGACGGGTCGATTTTTCCCTTGCAGACCCTTGAGTTCAATCAACTGCTCAGTCAGATCCCGGCGACGAATATGCACCACCCGACTGGTTTCGCTGCGAAGTGCCGCAATGCCGCGCGCTACCGCCGCCCCCAGAATTTTTTGCCGCTGCCCCATGATCCCCTTGCTCAACGCATCTTCCAGCAGCGCCAGATTGCTCCGGTTGAGCAAGGCAGCATCGTTGGTTACCTTGCCCACCAGACCTTTTTGCGCCGATATCGCCACCACTTGCTGCTCTGAAATGCCCAGAATCCGGGCCGCATCGCGTTTTTGCTTGTCGATTTGGGCTTGCACTTCCTGCGGACTGTCCATCGCATCCCACAGCGTGTCTATTTTGTTCAGCACCACCAGCCGGGTTGCTGCATGCAAGTCATCGTCCACCAAATGTTCACGCCAAATGGACAAATCAGACTGGGTCACGCCGATGTCGGCCCCAAGGATGAACACCACCGCCTGCGCCTGGGGGATCAGGCTGACGGTCAACTCGGGTTCGGCGCCAATCGCGTTCAACCCGGGTGTATCGAGAATGATCAGTCCTTGCTTGAGCAGCGGATGCGCAATATTGATCAACGCATGCCGCCACTTCGGGATATCGACCCGTCCGCCCGCATCGGTGACAACCTGTTGATCAATGGCCGGGTTTTGCCAAAACCCGAGCGCACGTGCCTCGTCCTGGGTCACGCGCCGGGTTTCAGCCACCTTGGCAAAGGCCTCGGCCAGTTGCCGGGGGTTGCTGACATCGAGTTCGGTACGTTCCCATTTCTCGGGCACCAGGCGCCACTCCATCAGCGATTGGGGTTTCAAGCGGGTCTCAATCGGCAATAAGCGCAAGCAGGGTGGCACGTCCGGGTCGTAACCCATCTCGGTCGGGCACATGGTGGTGCGCCCGGCACTTGCCGGCATGATGCGACGCCCATAGTCGGCAAAAAAAATGGCGTTGATCAGTTCCGACTTGCCGCGTGAAACCTCGGCCACAAAAGCCACCATCACCCGGTCGATCCGAACCTGGGCTTCGAGTCGATGCAAACGGTCTTCCACCGACGCATCAAGCATGTCCTGGTCTTTCAGCCACTGCACCAGCAATTTCAGCCGCAGGGCAAACTCGCGTCGCCAGGCACCATGCTGGTCAAATTTTTCGTTGAATGAAGTTCCCAATCTGCCTCCAAGACATGCGCATCGGTCCAATATAGCACCGCTGAGCGGATCAGCGCTGAAAATTCCAATCAGCGCTTTTGGCAGACTGGACAATAGAAAGTGGAACGCTGACCCTGTCGAATCATCCTGACCGGTGTTGCGCAAACCTTGCACGGCAATTCTGCGCGGCCATAAACCATCGCTTCCAGTTGAAAATGGCCAACCTGCCCGCTGGCACTGGAAAAATCGCGCAGCGTGCTGCCTCCCTGTGCCACGGCGCGCGCCAGCACCTCACGAATGGCCATGTGCAGCCGTTTTGCGCGTGGTCGGCTCAGGCCGGCAGCGCTGGTAGTTGGGCGGATACCGGCCATGAACAACGCCTCTGATGCGTAAATATTGCCCACGCCCACCACCAGATCACCCGCCAGCAACACCGGTTTGATAGCTGCCTTGCGCTGTTTCAAAGCCAGATAAAACTGCGCCGGATCAAACCCGTCAGACAGCGGCTCCGGCCCCAAATGCCCCAGCAACTTGTGGGCCATCGGGTCGGCCAGACCATCCACATACACCACGGCACCAAATCGTCTTGGATCGTTCAGGCGCAGCGTGCCTTGCGATGTCACCAGATCAAAATGGTCGTGCAGCCCGGCTTCGGGCAGGCCGGTGGCAAACAAAAGACTGCCGGACATGCCCAAATGCAACAACAGCCAGCCACGATTCATGGCAATCAGCAGATACTTGCCACGCCGGTCCACGGTGCGAACCAGCCGCCCGGCGAGTTGCTGCGCGTCACATCCCAAGGGCCAGCGCAGCGGCTTGCCCGGACAGGCCGCCAGCACCTCGGCACCTTCAATGGCCTTGACAAAACTGCGCCGGGTCACTTCAACTTCAGGTAATTCAGGCATTTGGAAAATTTTGATGGAGCATGGATTATTATGATCAGATGCGCCTCCAACACGTTTTATTGCACGGTCTAGTGCCCTTGCTGCTGAGTTTTTCACTCGGCAGCCATGCCCAAAGCTCTGACTCCACCGAAAGCCAGTCAAAAAGTTCGGCACTCAGCAGCACGCTTTTCTACCAACTGCTGCTCGGCGAACTCAATGCCCGATCAGAAGACTCCGGTGCCGCCTTTTCACTGATGCTCGATGCGGCACGCAAGACCGGTGACCCCGCCGTCTATAAGCGCGCCGTGCAGATTGCGATTCAGGCCCGTGCCGGAGAGTCGGCACTGCAAGCCGCCAAAGCCTGGACGCAGGCGACTCCGGCCTCCAGGGAAGCCAATCTATTTGTCTTGCAAATCTTGCTGGGCCTGAACCGCGTTGCCGACACGCTGGAGCCACTCAAGCGTGAAATCGCCTTGACCCCGGTGGCTGAACGGCGCGAATTACTGTGGCGCTTGCCGGCCCTTTACGAGCGCGTCGATAACCGCCCGCTTGCCGCCACCACCGTTCAAAAGGCCTTGGGCGCTGTCTTGGCCGACAAAGACCTCGGGGCCACTGCATGGGCCGTGGTCGGGCGCTTTTGGCTCAGCGCTGGCGACAAGACGGCGGCGCTGGGTGCCGCCACCAAGGCCCAGGCCATTGACCTCCAATCCGAACATCCGGCGTTGCTGGCACTGTCCATGATGAGCCCCGACTTGCCACAGGCGGAAATGCTTGTCAGACAGCACCTGCCACAGGCAAGGCCAGAGTTTCGCATGGCCTATATCAAGGCACTGCTCGGTGCAAAACGTGAAGCCGATGCCAAGGCAGAACTGGAAAACATCAAAGTCGCCACGCCAGACTATGCCGATGCCTGGCTGATCAGCGGTGCGCTGGCGCTGCAACTGCAACAACTCGACCGCTCACAGCAGCAATTGCAGCACTACCTGGATCTGGTGGAGCGCATGCCAGCCGCCGACCGTTCGGCCGAAGTCCGGCGCGGCCGCTCCCAGGCACTCATGTCAATGGCCCAGATCGCGCAGTTGCGCCGGGAACCCGAGCAGGCACAAGCCTGGTTGCAGCGCGTTGATAACCCGGAAGATGTGCTGCGCGCCCAGCTTCAGCGCGCCAGCCTGATCGCGCAGCAAGGCCGGCTGGAAGAAGCGCTGGCGCTGATCCAGAGCCTGCCCGAATCTTCCGAGGCAGATGTCCGCCTCAAGCGTGCCACCGAAATTTCGCTGCTGCGGGAGCAAAAGCTGTTTGAGCGGGCACGCGACAAGCTCAAGCTGGCGCTGGCCCAGACTCCCAATGATGCCGATCTGGTCTATGACCTGGCCATGGTGAACGAAAAGCTTGGTCATCTCGATGAAATGGAGCAACTGTTGCGCAGTCTGATTGCGGCCAATCCGCAAGACCCAAACGCCTACAACGCATTGGGCTATTCCCTGGCCGATCGCAATCTGCGCCTGGCCGAGGCCAGACAACTCATCACCAAAGCGCTGGAACTCTCGCCTGGCGATCCGTTCATTACCGACAGTCTGGCCTGGGCCGAATTCCGCAGCGGCAACCATGCCGAGGCGCTGCGGCTGTTGCAGGCTGCGTTCAAGGACAAGCCGGATGCCGAGATTGCCGCGCATCTGGGCGAAGTGCTGTGGATCAGCAACCGTCAGCCAGAGGCCACCCAGGTATTCCAGCAGGGCATCAAGCTCAATCCGGCCAATGAAACCCTGCTCGAAACCATCAAGCGCCTGCGCGTGCCGCTGTGATCAAGCGCTGTTTCGCGGCCCTTCTGATGGCATCAGTTGCAATAGTATTGATAGCTGGATGCGCAATAGGGACGGGGGCTGGAGGCCAAAAACATGCTTATATTTCTAATTGGCACGGCAGGCTGTCGGTGCGGGTTGAAGCCGATTTACAACAGCCACCGTCGCAAAGCCAGTCGTTTGCTTCGGCGTTTGAACTGCAAGGCAATGCGCAGCAGGGTGATCTGCTGCTGTTGACACCCTTGGGCAGCACGGCAGCGGCGGTGCACTGGACCCCGACGATGGCCATATTGCAGGCCAGCGGGGAACGCCGTGAATTCCAAGACCTGAGTCAGTTGATCGAACACCTGCTTGGCACGCCAGTGCCGGTGGCCGCGTTGTTTGCCTGGCTAAACGGGCAGCAGGTCAACCTTGATGGCTGGGAGGTAGATTTGACACGCCGAAGCCAAGGCAAAATCACGGCGCGCCGACAGTTGCCAGCGCCAATTGCCGAACTGCGCCTGGTGCTGGAAGAATAATGCGGCAGCCACCCATTTTGAGCTTGTTGCGATGAAGTCACTTTTTGATGTTTGTGCTCCAGCCAAGCTCAACCTGTTTTTGCACATCGTCGGTCGCCGGCCGGACGGCTACCATTTGCTGGAGTCGGTTTTTGCCCTGATCGACTGGTGCGACACCTTGCATTTCGAGCTTCGCAACGATGGCCAGCTCAGCCGCGAAGACTTGGGCAGCGCGCTGCCAGACCAGGACCTGGTGCTGCGCGCTGCGTCGGCGCTGCAACAGTTCAGCGGCACCCGGCACGGTGCCCATATTGCCATCAACAAACGCATTCCCGCAGAGGCCGGCATGGGGGGCGGGTCGTCTGATGCGGCCTCCACCCTGCTGGCCTTAAACCGGCTTTGGGGGCTGAAGCTTGATCTGGCCAGCCTGCTTGGCATCGGCCTGAAGCTGGGTGCCGATGTGCCTTTTTTTCTGGCTGGCAAAAACGCCTTTGTCACCGGCATCGGCGAAAAGCTGATGCCCATTTCGGTGCCATTGACGCGTTACCTGGTGGTCAAGCCCGCCGAAGGACTTGAAACCCGGCGAATTTTTTCACACCCGCTTTTGAAAAGAGATACTCAGCCTACTATAATCGCAGGCTTCGCTACAAGCGCTGATGGCTTCGGTCGAAACGATTTGCAAGAGATTGCAATGCAGCAGTGTCCCGGTATCGGGTCCGCGCTGAACTGGCTTGACCGCAAAGGGCTGTCGGGTCAGATGACAGGGTCAGGCAGTGCCGTATTTGCCAGGTTGCCGCATGATGTCGAGACGCATGATGCACCTCGGTCATTTCAGGTCAAGGTTTGCAGCAGTTTGTCGGAGCATCCTTTAATAGGTTGGGCTGACTGAACAGGTTTTTCGGTGAGACGTTTCGCGTTTCACCCGCGTAGGGGAGTCGCCAAGCTGGTTAAGGCACTGGATTTTGATTCCAGCATGCGAAGGTTCGAATCCTTCCTCCCCTGCCAAATTTCCATGCATGTTGTTATCAGACATGTCGATGCGTTTGCGACTAAATTTGGGATCCACATGCAGGTCGATCAACACCCTGAGTTCATGGTTTTTACCGGCAATGCCAATCCGTCTTTGGCGGCAGACATTGCGCATTACTTGAAAACCGATTTGGGTGCCGCTCAAGTCGGTCGGTTCTCTGACGGTGAGGTCACGGTTGAAATCAGGCAAAACGTGCGTGCGCGCGATGTCTTTGTGGTGCAGTCAACCTGCGCCCCGACCAATGAAAATCTGATGGAATTGCTGATCATGGTCGATGCGCTCAAACGTGCCTCAGCCGAGCGGATCAGCGCTGTCATTCCCTATTTTGGCTATGCCCGGCAAGACCGCCGGCCGCGTTCCAGCCGGGTGCCTATCACCGCCAAGGTGGTGGCCAATATGCTGCAGGCAGTCGGCGTGGCACGCGTGTTGACGATGGATTTGCACGCGGACCAGATTCAGGGGTTTTTCGATATTCCGGTGGACAACATCTATGCCTCCCCGGTGCTTCTCGGTGACCTCAAGCAGAAAAACTACGATGACCTGATTGTGGTTTCGCCCGACGTCGGTGGTGTGGTGCGGGCGCGGGCGCTGGCCAAACAGCTCGATTGCGATCTGGCTATCATTGACAAACGTCGCCCCAGAGCCAATGTGAGCGAGGTCATGCACGTCATCGGCGAAGTCGATGGCCGCAACTGTGTGGTCATGGACGACATGATTGACACCGCCGGCACCCTGGTGAAGGCCGCTGAAATACTGAAAAAGCGCGGCGCAAAAAAAGTCTATGCCTATTGCACCCATCCGATTTTTTCAGGGCCGGCCATCAGCCGGATCAACCAGGGCGATGCGCTTGACGAAGTGGTGGTCACCAACACCATTCCACTGGCTGCTGCGGCGCTTGCCTGCCCCAAAGTCAGGCAACTCAACGTGGCACCGCTGATTGCCGAAACCATCCAGCGGATTGCCGCCGGCAAGTCAGTCATGAGTTTGTTTTCTGATCAGGATAACCTGTTCTGATCAGATAGCCAGAGTGGCTCGCGCATCCGTTGTCGGCTGCCGGGCTTTTTTTAATCAGGGTCGCACTGGTCGCGGTCGGCCCTTCCAGGAGTCAGAAAATGAAATTTGTCGCTTTTGAGCGTGCCAAGCAGGGTACGGGTGCGAGCCGCCGTCTGCGCATCACCGGTCGCACGCCCGGTATCGTTTACGGTGGCACCGCTGAACCCCAGTTGGTGGAACTTGATCACAACGCACTGTGGCACGCACTCAAAAAAGAGGCGTTCCATTCCAGCATCCTGACCATGGAAATGGCCGGTGCTGAGAGCAATGTGCTGCTGCGTGACGTGCAGGTTCACCCCTACAAGCAACTTATCTTGCACATTGATTTTCAGCGGGTTGATGCCACCACCAAACTGCACATGAAAGTGCCGCTGCATTTCAGCGGTGATGAAAATTCCCAGGCGATCAAAGCCGAAGGCTGTATCGCCAATCACGTCATCAGTGAAATCGAAGTGCTCTGTCTGCCTGCTGACCTGCCCGAGTTTGTCACGGTGGACCTCAGTGGCCTGAAAAAAGGCAGCTCGTTGTACCTGTCCGACATTGTGTTGCCCAAAGGGGTGAAAGCCGTTACCCGTGGCAGCAACAAGAACCCGGTGGTGGTGTCGGTGGTGGTTGTGGCTGCTGCCGAAGCGCCTGCCGCAGAGCCAGCGCTGGAAGCAGTTGCCGCCAAGCCAGCCGCCAAGCCAGCAGCAAAAACTGCCGCCAAACCGGCCGCAAAAGCAGATGCCAAACCCGCCGCAAAAACTGCCAAAAAGTAATCAGATACTTTCTGCATGACCCATGGCTCACCTCTCGGTGGGCCTTTTTTTTCTTTCACCTTGCATCATCCCGCCATGATCAGACTGCTTGTTGGCCTGGGCAATCCCGGGCCTGGCTATGAAAATACCCGCCATAACGCCGGCTTTTGGTGGGTTGATGCGGCGCAGCGCGCACTCAACACCAATTGGGTCGCAGACAAGAACTGCTTTGGCCATACCGCCCGCACGGCTTGCAACGGGCAGACCGTCTGGCTGCTCAAGCCGCAGGACTTCATGAATGTCAGCGGCAAGTCAGTTGCCGCGCTGGCCAACTTTTTCAAGATAGCGCCCCAGGATATATTGGTCGCCCATGACGAACTCGACATTGCACCGGGTGAAGCCAAGCTCAAGTTTGGCGGCAGTCATGCCGGTCATAATGGTCTGCGCGACATCCATGCCCAACTGGGCACCGGCCAATACTGGCGGCTGCGCCTGGGCATCGGCCACCCTGGCAACAAGGCCGACGTGATCCACTGGGTCTTGAAAAAGCCATCGCCTGACCACCGAATCGCCGTTGACCAGGCGATTGAGCGCGCCATCAAGGCCCTGCCGCAGCTTCTTGATGGCGACATGGAACAAGCCACCCGGCTGATCCACACCAGCAAGCCAGTCCGCCCGAAACCGCCCAGACCCGGCCCGGTGCTGCCCGTCGCAACAGATCAGCAGGCACCGAGCCAGACCCAAACCGCATTATGAAGACACTCATTTTTACTATATTATTTATAGCTACAAGCCCAATCAGCACGTGGGCTATAGCCCAAAATATATACAAATGCGGGTCTTCCTACAGTCAAACACCCTGCCCGGATGCGACGGTACTCAAAATCAATGATGACCGCAGCCCGGCGCAACAAAAACAGACGAAAGGTGCCGCACGCAGCGACAAAA
Source organism: uncultured beta proteobacterium (assembly GCA_903873485.1). Lineage (GTDB taxonomy): Bacteria > Pseudomonadota > Gammaproteobacteria > Burkholderiales > Burkholderiaceae_C > Rhodoferax. The sequence goes on from CAIQOO010000076.1 coordinate 14,934, forward strand.
AGCTGGCCGCCACCATGGAAAAAAAACGCGTGGCAGAGGAAAAAATAGCCTTGACAGAGCAGCGTGCCGTGACAAAAAAATGGGCCAAGTCAGGGGAGGCTGATCTGATCGAACCGACAGCAAGCCCGGCATCCCGCACCGGCAGCAAACGCATGAAGCCCAAGACGACAAGGCCGGGTGATGTCACGGGAGAAGTGCCAGCATCCGAAGAGTCTCCCCCGACTGCCAAAACCGCCAAGAAAAAACCCCGCCAAGATTGAGCTGCCAACCGGTGGCGCTCAAGGCACGGTCAGCCGCAAGTTCTCGCTGCTGCCCGCCGACGCGCTGGCGGGCGATCCATTGGCAGCCAGTCGTTGCAGCCGGCGGTACTTTCGCCACAGGCTGTCTTTGTCCTCAACCCATTGCGGATTGACCGGAATGCAGTTTACCGGGCACACCTCGACACACTGGGGCTGATCAAAGTGCCCGACACATTCGGTGCATTTTTTCGGGTCAATCTGGTAGATAGTGTCTGAACGAAAACCCTATTTGCTAATATAAATCAACAAGTTACATCATTTTTTTGAAACGAAGATTTTCAAAAAAATTTTGCTTTCCTAAGGGCGATTTTCTGAAAGTCGCGTAAAACGACTGTTTTGCAG
>CAIQOO010000077.1 GCA_903873485.1 uncultured beta proteobacterium
GCAGACCATTGGCCTGATCACCACCCGGCTGGAAGAAGACGAACTGATCATCAAGCACGAGCGGCTGCGCGGGCGCATTGGCCAGCCGTCCATTCCGCTGGCCTTGAACCCGGACGGGGCTTTTTCGATTGGCATCAAGATTGGCCGACGCAACGCCGACTGGCTGCTGGTGGACTTTACCGGACAGGTGCGCCAGCGCCATAGCATGGACTACGAGTTTCCCGACACGGCCAGCCTGTTGCCCGCGATTGCCCGCCACCTGAATGCGATGCGCGAGTCGCTCGGACCACTGCACAACCGGCTGATCGGCATTGGTGTCGCAGCACCTTTTCAATTGGGTGGCTGGCACCGCATGCTGGGCCTGTCAGATGCACAGTCCGAGGCCTGGAACCAGATTGACCTGCGGGCACAGGTGCAGGCCATGACCGAAGTGCCGGTGACCTTTGCCAAGGACACCTCGGCGGCCTGTGTTGCCGAACTGGTGGTCGGGCGCGGGCGCGACCTGAAGAACTTTTTGTACCTGTTTGTCGATACCTTTGTCGGTGGTGGCCTGGTCATCAACTCGCACCTGCATGGTGGCCTGCATGGCAATGCCGGTGCCGTGGCCTCGCTGCCGATGCGGCTATCGCGGCGCATCAGTTCCGACCCGACCCCGCCCGACCAACTCATCAGCCATGCCTCATTGTGGGAACTGGAGCGGCGCTACCTGGCGCTCGGGCTAGACCCGCATGCGGCTTATGACGAACGCGCCCTGAACGAATCCCATGTGGACGAAACCACCGCCTGGATCGGACAGGCCGCCACTGCACTGGCCCACACGGTGGTCAGCGGCACGGCTTTTCTGGACATTGACGCGGTGGTGATTGACGGCTCATTCAGCCGCGCCCTGCAAAGCCAACTGATCGAGGCGACACAGGATGCCCTGCAACACTACAACTGGGAAGGCCTGTGGCGCGCCAACATCATTGCCGGCAATGTCGGCCCGGATGCCCGCGCCCTGGGTGGTGCGCTGATGCCGCTGCATGCCAACTTTGCCCCGGACCAGGATTTGTTTTTGAAGGTGGGGGCTTGAGGGCAATGCCGTTGATTTGGCTGCCATCCATCGATACTGGGTGTCTGCCGTGCCACCAAACTCGCAACCTGAACCTGGGTTCAGGTGGGCCAGGGCAGTGGGGCCTTGGGTTCATCTAACGCGAGACGATCACGCCAGCTTCACGATATACCTAGCCCGAGCTCTATGAGCATTGGTTCAAGGATATATAAAGCCTGGTGAGCACGACAGACAATCAAATTGTAGGCCCGGGATGACCGCCCAAGACAGGATTCAACGCGAAATTTGCACGTAAATTTCGTTGGCCTTGACCATGCCCAATTCCATCCGTGCTTTTTCTTCAACCATCTCCAGACCCTCTTTTAGGTCACGCACTTCAGCCGCGAGTTGCTTGTTGGCTATTTCTGCCTGACTGTTGCGCTGGTATTGCTCGGCCAACTGCGCCTGCAACTGCGCCACACCGGACAGACTGCCTCGACCGAACCACAACTGCGCGTGAAGCACCAGCAGCAGCGTGATCAGCATCAGAGTAATCCGGGGTCTGCCCATGGGCTAATTGAGAATCAGGAAAACCGCAGAGCAGAAAGTTCCCGGTTTCTGATTCCCAATTGCTTCATCTGTTGTTAGCGCAGGTTATAAAACGCCGCACGGCCAGGGTAAACGGCCACATCGCCCAAGTCTTCTTCGATGCGCAACAACTGGTTGTATTTGGCCATGCGGTCTGAGCGGCTTAAAGATCCGGTCTTGATCTGGCCGGCATTCATGCCAACCGCGATGTCGGCAATGGTCGAGTCTTCGGTCTCGCCCGAGCGGTGGCTGATGACAGCGGTGTAGCCGGCGCGTTTGGCCATCTCGATGGCGGCAAAAGTCTCGCTCAGCGTGCCAATCTGGTTGATCTTGATCAGGATCGAATTGGCAATGCCCTTTTCAATGCCTTCCTTGAAGATCTTGGTGTTGGTGACGAACAGATCGTCGCCGACGATTTGCACGTTTTTGCCCAGGCGGTCGGTCAGCACCTTCCAGCCGTCCCAGTCGCCTTCGGCCATGCCGTCTTCGATGCTGATGATCGGGTATTTATCGACCCAGGAAGCCAGCTTGTCAGTCCATTCCTGCGCGCTCAACACCAGGCCTTCGCCTTCAAGATGGTATTTGCCATCTTTGTAGAACTCGGAAGCAGCGCAGTCCAGACCCAGAACAATTTGTTCACCTGCGACAAAACCGGCCTTGTCAATGGCTTGCAAAATCAGCTTGATCGCGCCTTCATGTGATCCTGGCACGTCAGGGGCAAAACCGCCTTCGTCACCCACGGCAGTGCTGATGCCCATATCGTGCAGAATTTTCTTGAGTGCATGGAACACTTCCGCGCCATAACGCAAGGCTTCGCGAAAGGTTGGTGCACCGATCGGGATGATCATGAACTCTTGCAAGTCCAGGTTGTTGTTGGCATGCTCGCCACCATTGACCACATTCATCATCGGCACCGGCAATTGCACGCCACCCATGCCGCCAAAATAGCGGTACAGCGGCAGGCCGGACTCTTCGGCGGCGGCGCGGGCCACCGCCATTGATACCGCCAGCATGGCGTTGGCACCCAGGCGCGACTTGTTCTCGGTGCCGTCCAGGTCAATCAGGGTTTTGTCCAGAAAGGCTTGCTCGGACGCATCCAGGCCCATCACGGCCTCGGAAATTTCGGTGTTGATGTGCTCAACAGCCTTCAAAACACCCTTGCCCAGATAACGGGTTTTGTCACCATCACGCAATTCAATGGCCTCTCGGCTGCCAGTTGATGCGCCCGATGGCACAGCGGCACGACCCATGACGCCGCTTTCCAGCAGCACATCACATTCCACCGTGGGGTTGCCACGGGAGTCCAGAACTTCACGACCGACGATATCTACGATTGCACTCATTGGCTTCTTTCAGTAGTTAAACAAAGGGAAATTTGCTCGGTAAGCAGGGCGATTAAATCACCTTAGAAAAGTCATTTTCAAGAAAACCGTGTTTTTTTGTTACCTGGTCCAGCGCCAGCAGGGTTTCCAGCAGGGCTTTCATGTGTTTTAGCGGTACCGCGTTGGGGCCGTCGCTCAAAGCTTGATCGGGATTCGGGTGCGTTTCCATGAACAGTCCGGCCACACCCACCGCCACGGCGGCGCGCGCCAGCACCGGCACCATCTCGCGCTGCCCCCCGCTGCTGCTGCCCTGCCCGCCCGGCAACTGCACCGAATGGGTGGCGTCAAACACCACCGGGGCGTCCGTGTTGCGCATGATGGCCAGGGCGCGCATGTCGCTGACCAGGTTGTTGTAGCCAAAGCTGACACCGCGTTCGCAGGCCATGAAGTTGTCTTCGGGCAGCCCTTTTGCACGCGCGGCGGCGCGGGCCTTGTCAATCACGTTTTTCATGTCACCAGGCGCCAGAAACTGGCCCTTTTTGATATTGACAGGCAAACCACTTTGCGCCACGGCACCGATAAAGTCGGTCTGACGACATAAAAACGCCGGGGTTTGCAGCACATCAACCACAGCAGCGACCTGGGCTATCTGGTCTTCAGAATGGATGTCGGTCAGCACCGGCAGGCCTAACTCACGTTTGACTTTGGACAAAATCTCCAGCCCCCGCGCCATGCCGGGGCCGCGAAAGCTGCTGCCGCTGGTGCGATTGGCCTTGTCAAAACTGCTTTTGAAAATAAATGGAATGCCCAGGCTGGCGGTGATGTCTTTCAAGCTGCCGGCAGTGTCCATCTGCAACTGCTCGGACTCGATCACGCAGGGGCCGGCAATCAGAAAAAACGGCTGCCGCAAGCCGATCTCAAAACCACACAGCTTCATCAGGCCAACGCTTTCTCAGAGGTGGTGGTGATCTGCTGGTCCAGCGCCGCACGCACAAATGAATTGAACAGCGGGTGCCCGTTCCATGGTGTCGATTTGAACTCGGGGTGAAACTGCACCCCAATAAACCAGGGATGAACCTGTTGTGGCAGTTCGACAATTTCAGTCAACTGTTCACGCTGGGTCAAAGCTGAGATCACCAGACCCGCCCGGCGCAGCGCATCGAGGTAATTGACATTGGCTTCAAAGCGGTGCCGATGCCGCTCGGTCAGCACATCACCATAAATTTTGTGCGCCAGCGTGCCCTTGGCCACATCCGAGCTTTGCGCGCCCAGGCGCATGGTGCCGCCCAGGTCGGATTCTTCGCTGCGGATTTTGATGCTGCCGTCTGCGTCCTGCCATTCGGTGATCAGGGCGATCACCGGATTGGGGCACTTCGGGGCAAATTCGGTGCTGTTGGCACCCTGCAACCCGGCCACATGGCGGGCAAACTCAATCGTGGCGACCTGCATCCCCAGGCAAATGCCCAGGTAGGGGATTTTGTTTTCGCGGGCAAAACGGGCGGCGCAGATTTTGCCTTCGACACCGCGCACGCCAAAACCGCCGGGCACCAGAATTGCATCGAATTTGGCCAGGCTCGCCACGTTGTCTGGCGTGATGGTTTCGGATTCGATGTAATCGATTCTGACCTTGACATGGTTTTTCATGCCGGCATGGCGCAGCGCTTCGTTGAGTGACTTGTAGCTGTCGCTCAATTCCACATATTTGCCGACCATGGCAATCGTCACCTCGCCCTGCGGATGGGCGGTTTCATAGACCAGATCGTCCCAGCGCTTGAGGTTGGCAGGCGGCGTGTTCATTCGCAATTTGTCGCAAATCAGGCCATCCAGACCCTGCTCATGCAACATGCGCGGCACCTTGTAGATGGTGTCCACATCCCACATCGAAATGACGCCCCACAGCGGCACGTTGGAAAACAGCGAGATTTTTTGCCGCTCCTCCATCGGGATTGGCCGATCAGCCCGACATATCAGCGCATCGGCCTGGATGCCGATTTCGCGCAGTTGCTTGGCGGTATGCTGGGTCGGCTTGGTCTTGAGTTCGCCTGCGGCGGCAATCCAGGGCACATAACTCAGATGCACAAAGGCACTCTGGTTGGGCCCGAGCTGCAAGCTCAACTGGCGTACCGCCTCCAGAAACGGCAGCGATTCGATGTCGCCTACCGTGCCGCCAATCTCGACAATCGCCACATCGACCGCCTCGGGCGTGTTGAAGCCGGCACCGCGCTTGATGAAATCCTGGATTTCGTTGGTGACATGCGGAATGACCTGCACCGTCTTGCCCAAGTAGTCGCCCCGGCGTTCTTTTTCGAGCACGCTTTTGTAAATCTGGCCGGTGGTGAAATTGTTGGCCCTTTTCATGCGCGTCTCGATAAAACGCTCATAGTGGCCCAAGTCAAGGTCGGTTTCGGCACCATCGTCGGTGACAAACACCTCGCCATGCTGAAACGGCGACATGGTGCCGGGATCGACATTCAAATACGGGTCGAGCTTGATCAAAGTGACCTTGAGGCCGCGCGATTCAAGAATCGCGGCAAGCGAGGCTGAGGCGATTCCCTTGCCCAGGGAGGACACCACACCGCCGGTGACGAAGACAAATTTGGTCATGTCAAGGGGAGCTGAACGCTCCAGGAACTGGTAAAAAACGATTATAGGGGCCGGGTTTTGCCGCCCTGGAGCCCCAGGGTGACTTTTGAAGTGACCAAGTGGCGCGAATTGCCGGTGTGCCAATGCGTTATTGGTTGCCAATGATCCGCCAAATGGATAATCTCGGTTCATAAGACATATTGGCCTCTAAAGCCCGTCACTGTTGCGATAGATGCTATCAAAATAATTTAATTTCTGGTGGATGACGGGAATTTGGAACAGCCCCCTTTGGTTCAAACCATCAATATGCGCATATTATGCGCATTCATTGTCATCAAGGAATTAACCATGCCTGTCGCTTTCAGCCCGGTTCGCAAACGACCCGTCAACCTGACGCTTAACGAAAGTCTGGTGATGCAGGCCAAAACCTACACCAGCAACCTGTCCGCAACCATGGAGTTGCTGTTGACCGAGTTTGTGGCACAACAGCAGCAAGCGCAGCACGGTCGCCAACAACTGGCCGATGTTTGCGTGGCGGACTGGAACGCGGTGCATGCCAGTGTCGGTTCCTTTGCCGATGAACACGTCAGCTTGTGATGGCCCAGTTTGATATCCATCGCAACAAGGGTGCGTTGCGTGAATCTATTCCCTTCGTGGTGCTGGTGCAGTCAGCGCAGTTTGACGGTTATCGCAGACGCGTCGTTGTGCCTCTGGTGCGGCGCAACGTGCTGCCCGCCAACACCCCAACAGTCGGCAGACGCATGAACCCGACATTTCAGATTGACGGCATGGATGTCGTGTTGCACCCGCTCGACATCGTGTCGGTGTCGCTGGAGCAGTTAGGCGATCAGATTGGCTCGCTGGCAGCGCATGGGCAAAGTATTTCGGATGCGCTGGATGAACTGCTCACCCGGTCTTGGGGGTAGAAGGTTCAGTCTCTGGTGGCAGCACTGCCGGAAAGTTGGGTATGCATCGGCTTGCGGCGGCATCTTGGGGTTGGCGGATGTAGCCCATTCTTTTAAAAAATGGCTGTAGCGCTTGACGGACGGACGAGAGGCGCTATAAAAATTGATAACTAAAAGAAATCCACGCAGGGCTGGGTGCGGCGAGACTTAACGTGATGTCTCGGTGGCCGCAAGAGACACTTAGCGGTCAGCCAGCTTGCCGAATTGCCTGCCAGATAGCCGACATTGGGTGCTGCTACATCAACAGGCATCGAGGGAAGCAACAGAGCGCTATCTTGATAAAGCCGCTGGGCTGGCTGCAAAACAAACCGCGAGTTTGTAGTACAGACATTCCGGACAAAATTTTATTTGCTATGTAACCTTATGATTTATATGGAATTCGTCGATTATTGGACAATCGCTAATCGTTTTTGCACAAACGGATAACCTAACATGTTGTTTTATAAAGAAGTAACTTATAAGACTCCATTCTTTTGACTGAAATTTGTCCAAAATTTTCACCCGTTTTAGGGGTAAATCCGGGAGGTCTGTAGTAATACGTACGTACAGCATCATCAATTGTTTGAAATGCCGCAGCAAGAAGCCACAATTGACAATGGTTTCACCGAGCGAAGTCAGTAAATCGCCCTACGTCACGGTCTAAAGATTTCAGGGTTGAGGCTTACACCCCATGTAACGTCAATCATCTAATGACAATGTCATTACGATCTGTTAGAGTCGCTTCATCTTAAGGGGCAATCCTCATGCACACGGTCACTGAAGCAAAACGCGAAACTCTCAACATTCGCATCAAACCCGAAGTTCGCGATCTGATTGATCGTGCGGCAAAGTCACGCGGCAAAAATCGCACTGACTTCATCTTGGACTCCGCTCGCTTGGCAGCAGAAGACACATTGTTCGACCAAGTGATCATGACGGTCAGTCCGCAAGCCTATGAGCAGTTTCAGGCCCGACTGGACATGCCGCCCAATGCCAATGACCGTTTACGCCAAACTATGCTAACTCCCGCGCCTTGGGAGCGTGAATGAAGTTAACCGCTCCGATGCTGTTGACCGAGCATCATGTAGCGAGCAGTTTTTCATCCGGCATCGACAGCCTGGATCAGTGGCTGAAACGCCGAAGCCTGAAAAATCAGATTCAAGGTGCATCTCGAACGTATGTGGTTTGTGATGGAGCCCGTGTTGTCGCGTACTATGCGCTGGCATCTGGCGCGCTCACTACGACCGATGCCACCGGTCGGTTTCGTCGCAATATGCCCGACCCCATTCCAGTCGTCGTTTTAGGGCGTTTGGCAGTTGACCAAACATTGCAGGGCAAAGGATTCGGTCGTTCGTTGGTTCGGGATGCTGGACTGCGCGTCATCCAGGCGGCTGATGCCATTGGTATTCGTGGAATGACGGTTCACGCGCTCTCCGATGATGCAAAAGCCTTCTACGAAAAAATTGGTTTTGAAACTTCTCCAATTGATTCCTATCTGCTGATGATTACCTTGCCCGACCTCATTGACGCATGCGGATCAGTAACAGCCTCGTGATTTTTAGTCTGAAAATCCGATAAGACCTAATGAAATTAGGCTTCCCGGAAGCTGACCGTGGCGAACGACTCCAAACGCTGCAAAACCGCCGCCGACATGCGGGTTATGGGGTGGCTGGCCACCGCCCCCTGCTGTTGGCTCTTCTGCAATTCCCAACACCCTTGAGGCGTGGTGATTGGGTCATTTGACCGGGCTTTGGGGCATGCGCGCATATCCCAGTCGCCATGCCGTGCGTTGCTGCCGGCTGCAAACGACCTCGGCCCGCCAAACGCTCTGTTACATTGCGGCGCATGAAAGATTTAGCTGAAAAACACCTTGTTTTGGGTCTTACTGGCGGCATTGCCTGTTACAAATCGGCCGAGCTGTGCCGGCTGTTGATCAAGGCCGGCGCCACCGTGCAGGTGGTGATGACTGCCGCTGCCGAGCAGTTCATCACGCCGGTCACGATGCAGGCCTTGAGCCAACGTGTGGTCTATGGTTCGCAGTGGGATGCCCGTGCCGCCAACAACATGGCGCACATCAATCTGAGCCGCGAAGCCGATGCCATGCTGCTGGCACCGTGCAGTGCCGACTTCATTGCCAGGCTGGCACACGGCTTGGCCGATGACCTGTTGAGCCTGATGTGCCTGGCGCGACCGATAGACCGCGTGCCCTTGCTGATCGCCCCGGCGATGAACCGCGAAATGTGGTCGCACCCGGCGACCCGGCGCAACCTGGCGCAAGTGGCAGCCGATGGCGGCGTGCTGCTGGGGGTAGGCGTGGGCGAGCAGGCCTGCGGCGAGACTGGCGACGGGCGCATGCTGGAACCCGACGAGTTGCTGCAAGACCTGATTGCGTTTTTTCAGCCCAAGCTGCTGCTCGGGCAGCAGGTGCTGATCACCGCCGGCCCGACTTACGAGGCGATTGACCCGGTGCGCGGCATCACCAATTTATCCAGTGGCAAGATGGGTTTTGCGATAGCCCGGGCTGCCCGCGAGGCCGGTGCCGATGTCACGCTGGTGGCCGGCCCGGTCAGCTTGCCAACCCCGCGCGGGGTCCGGCGGATTGATGTGCGTTCAGCATCAAATATGCTCGCAGCCGTTATGGAACATGCGCCGACAGCTAGTATTTTCATAGCGACAGCGGCAGTTGCCGACTGGCGGCCAGAGCAGGCAGCCGATCAGAAAATAAAAAAGGACGGCTCCGGCCTGGTGCCGGTGCTGAATTTTGTCGAAAACCCCGACATTCTGGCGACGCTGGCGCAGTCATCCCGGGCCACCGGTGGTGCGCTGTATTGCGTCGGCTTTGCCGCCGAAAGCCACGACCTGCTGGCCAATGCGCAAGCCAAGCGTTTGCGCAAGGGTGTGCCCCTGCTGGTGGGCAACATCGGCCCGGCCACCTTTGGGCAGGACGACAACGCCTTGCTGCTGGTGGACGCGCAGGGCACGCGCGAGCTGCCGCGTGACAGCAAGCTCTCTTTAGCTAGAAAATTAATAGCTGTCATCGCAGACAGGACAAGGGCTAGAGGCTGATTTCATTGCTAATTGTGCGACGCTCCGGCTAGAATTGCCCGGCACGCGCCAGAAGCGCCGCCGTGATGGGACGCACATTAGATGACAAATCATGCTCCAGCCCTTATCTGGCGTGCGCTGCTAGCTATTTATTTTATAGTAAATCACTATTTCGCCAACGCCTTATGAACCATCCACCCATTGCCCCGGATCGGCTGCCCGAACTGCTGCGCCGCATGCCCAAGGCCGAACTGCACATGCATATTGAAGGCTCTCTGGAGCCTGAACTGATGTTTGCGCTGGCCAAACGCAATCAGCTCACCCTGCCCTACCCCGATGTCGCCAGCCTGAAACAAGCCTATGTATTTGACAACCTGCAGGACTTCTTGAACATCTACCATGCCGGCACCCAGGTACTGCGCACCGAGCAGGATTTTTACGACATGACCTGGGCTTACCTGCAGCGTGCAGCGGCCGACCAGGTCATCCACACCGAGATTTTCTTTGACACCCAGACCCATACCGGGCATGGGGTGGAAGAATCGGTGGTGATCAGCGGCTTGCACCGGGCCTGCGTCGATGCCCAGGCACAACTGGGCTTAAGCGCCAGCCTGATTCTGTGTTTTTTGCGCCATTTGAGTGAGGCGCAGGCCTTTGAGGCGCTGGAGCAAGCCCTGCCACAACTGGACAAGCTGGTCGGTGTCGGCCTGGCTTCAAGCGAACTGGGCCACCCGCCCGAGAAGTTCGCCCGGGTCTTTGCCAAAGCCCGCGCGCTGGGGCTGCGGCTGGTCGCCCATGCTGGTGAAGAAGGCCCGCCGGCCTATATCTGGGGCGCGCTGGATGCGCTGAAAGTTGAACGTATTGACCACGGCGTGCAGGCCATGAAAGACCCGGCGCTGATGGCGCGGCTGGCGCAACAGCGCATCCCGCTGACGGTGTGCCCGCTGTCGAACATCAAGCTGCGGGTGTTCCCCAGCCTGGCGCAGCACAACCTGGGCCAGATGCTCGACGCAGGCATCATGGCCACCGTCAACTCCGATGATCCGGCCTACTTTGGCGGCTACATCAACGACAACTTGACCCAGACTTTTGCGGCACTCGGGATGACAGCGCAGCATGCGTACCAGTTGGCCCACAACAGTTTTGCCGCCAGCTTTGCCGAGGCATCGACCAAACAGGTGTGGCAAGACCGGCTGGCAGCGTTTTTTGACAGCTTTGAATAGGTCTGGCAGCGCTCAGTGGCCGGGCACCCAAAACCGCAAACGCGGCAGCATGACCCGGTATGGTGCCAGCAGCAGCGCAGCCATCAGCCACTTGATGCCAAGGTCGCCAGTGGCGAGCATCAGCCAGTCCATGTCGGAGCCAGCAAATGCCAGGAAAAAGAAAATGCCGGTATCCACCACCGAAGCCAGCACCGAACCAATCAGCGGGGCTTTCCACCAGGACAAGGCACGCAGGCGGTTGAACGCCACGATGTCGAGCAACTGCCCGACAATAAATGCCACGCCAGAGGCGAGTGCAATGCGCCAAGGTGCCAGTGCCAACGACACCACCACGGCGATGGCAAAACCAGTCCAGGCAACGCGCCGCGCCGCTTGCCCGCCGACCGCACGGTTGGTCAGGTCGGTCACCAAAAACGCCACCGGAAAGGTAAAAGCACCCCAGGTCAGCCAGTCGTTGATGGGAAACTGCACCAGGTAGTTGGACGACACGATGACGATCAACATCGCCAAAATCGGTCGCCACAGGGTCAAAAGAGAAGAAGTATGCAAGTGGTTCATGCCCGAATTATCGCCGCGCCCGGCACTGGCAGCAGCCAAATTGGGTAAGCTCGGCGCACCATGCAAGCCTTTCGGTCCGCCATTCTTTACTTCAAGCCGCACGGCCAGCCCGGCGAGTCCGCCATTTTTGAGACCGACGGGCTGCTGGTGGTGGGTCCGAATGCGCGTGGCACCCAGGTGGTGCTGGATGTTGGCCCGTGGCACGCGCTGCGGGCGCGTTTTCCGGAGTTGCCAGTGCAGCACCTCAAAGATCGCATCCTGGCACCCGGTTTTGTCGATTTGCACAGCCATTACCCGCAAACCAACGTGATTGGCTCGCCCGCCAGCGGCTTGCTGCCGTGGCTTGAAAATTACACTTTTCCTGAAGAAAAACGCTTTGCAGCCCATGACTACTGTGCCCAGGCAGCTCGTTTTTTTGTAGCAGAACTGTTGCGCAACGGGGTCACCACGGCGCTGACCTTTGCCACGTCGCACCCGGCATCGGTGCAGGCCTTGTTTGCTGAGGCCAGGCAGCAGCGCCTGCGGCTGATCACCGGCCTGTGCCTGATGGACCGGCATGCGCCGCCCGAGCTGCTCAACCAGTCACCCGGCAGCGGCGGCACCGATGCCACCGAGCAAAGTCTGATTGACAGCGAAGCGCTGATCCGGCAATGGCACGGCGTGGACCGGCTGGGCTACGCGATCACGCCGCGTTTTGCGCCGACTTGCAGCGCTGCCCAATTGCGCGGTGCCGGCGAATTGGCTGCCAAATACCCGGACGTGTGGATTCAGTCGCATGTGGCGGAAAACAAGGACGAGATCACCTGGGCGCGCCGGCTGTTTCCGGCCTCACGCAGCTATCTGGCTACCTACGCCGACTTTGGCCTGCTGCGCCGCCGTGCCGTTTATGCCCACTGCATTCATTTTGACGATGACGACCGGGCGCTGCTGCGTGACAGCGGTGCCGCCGCTGCCGTCAGCCCGACCAGCAACCTGTTTCTGGGCAGCGGCTTTTTTGACTACGCCGGGGCCGATCGGGTTGGTTTTCAGTACGGACTGGCCAGCGATGTGGGTGGCGGCACCAGCTTTAGCCCGTTTCACACCATGCTGGCGGCCTATTACGTGGCGCGTGAGGGGCAGACCAAAACCGGCTTGTCACTGTCGCCGCAGCATTTATGGTGGCAGCACACCGCCGGGGCCGCGCAGGCGCTAGGTTTGGCTGGCGTGGTGGGCAACCTGCTGCCCGGCTGCGAGGCCGACTTTGTCGTGATTAACCCGCAAGCCACGCCGCTGCTGGCACGCAAGACCGCACTGGCGGGCAGTCTGGACGAGCTGCTGTTTTCAATGCTGGTGCTCGGCGATGACCGGTTGATAGAAAAAACCGTGATTGCGCAGCAAATGGCCCCGGCCACATCGTGACCATCATGGCAGCGATCGGCCGACTTGACTCTCATGGACCGCTTGCCCGTTCCAAATGATCAAACCGTTCGCCCTGAGCTTGTCGAAGGGCTTTCCTATCAAGTCGGTGGAACGACCCTGCGGCCAACTCAGGACAGGCCAAGCTCGCCACGAACGGCGATGTTTTATGCTAAAGGTTCAAGGGCAACAGGCGCACTGCACTGGCACCGATGGCGGCAGCAGCGGTTTGGCTGCTGGCCAGTTTGAAGACACTCACCGCCTGCACCATGTGCTCGGCCTGCTGGTTCAGGCTGTCGGCTGCGGCCGCAGCCTGTTCAACCAGGGCGGCATTTTGCTGCGTGACATCGTCGAGTTGGGCGATCGCCTGGTTAATCTGATGGATGCCTCGGGACGCAGAACTGATCTCACCGATCAGCCCGGCCACACTCTTGACTTGCGTGACGATGTCATTCATCGACTCGCGGGCCGCTTCGACCAGTCGGTTGCCGACTTCAACATTCTCGACACTGGTGGTGATCAGGGTCTTGATCTCTTTGGCCGCCTGCGCCGAGCGCCCGGCCAGGCTGCGCACTTCGCTGGCCACCACGGCAAAGCCGCGCCCCTGCTCGCCGGCGCGCGCCGCTTCAACCGCCGCATTCAGCGCCAGGATATTGGTTTGAAAGGCAATGCCGTCAATCACGCCAATGATGTCGGCAATCTTGCGCGAAGACAGCGTGATCTGCGCCATCGTCGCGGCCACCTGGCCGACCACGTCGCCGCCCTTGAGCGCCGCCTGGCTGGCCAGGGCGGCCACCTGGTTGGCCTGCAAGGCGGTGGCATCGGCATTCTTGACGGTGCTGCTCATCTCGTCCATCGAGGCCGCGATCTCTTTCAGGTTGCCGGCCTGGGTCTCGGTGCGTTGCGACAAGTCGCTATTGCCGACCGCAATCTCGTGCGCCCCCATGGACATGTTTTCTGCACCAGAACGTACCTGTGCCACCATGCTGGCCAAGCCATCGCGCATCTGCAGCAGGCCGCCTAGCAACTGGGCTGCTTCGTCCTGGCCGCTGACGGCGATGTCACTGGCAAGGTCGCCACTGGCGACGCGTTCGGCCGTTGCTACCGCCGTCTGCAAAGGTGCCGTGATGCTCGAAGTCAGGCGCCAGGCCATCAGTGCGGCCAGCGTCAGCATCAGTGCGGCGGCCAGGATGATGACGCGAACCGTGGCAGTGCTGCTGGCATTGGTGTGCTCGGTGGCGGCTTGCGCATGCTGCTTTTGCAGCCCAATAAAGGTCGCCAGCTCAGCCGAGGCCTTGATCAGCAGGGGGTCGATCTGGCCGGTGATGATGGCACCGGCCTGCTCGGTGTTGAATTGCGAGGCCAGGTCTACCGCCTCCTTGAACTGCGCGTCCATCTGCCGGTCAATGTCGGCCAGCCGGCCAAACACCTCGCGCTCTTGCGGATCGAGGCCGACTGCCTCCAGCTTGCCTCGGGCGACCAGATAGGCGGCATGCTGCTTGACCGCCTCGGCCTGGTCTTTTTGCAAGCCTTCAACCTTGGTTTGCAAGCCCATATTGCGAATCGAGACCGCGCTGCTGATCAGCGCATGGCGCATTTCGACCGCCATATCCTGTTGCGCTGCTGCGCGTTGCAGGGTCTCAAGCAGGACGACCCGGCTGCTGCCATTGCTGACCAGTGCGCCGGCCAGCAAGACGCTGGCAGCCAGCAAGATCAGGCCGAAGCCCAGGGCCAGGCGAAGACCGATTTTCATGTCGCGCAAGTTCATGTGCACTCCTTCTCGTATGGATAAGTCGGCCGATTGACTGCGCAACGGCTACATGTGCTACTTGTAGATGCCGACACCCACATAGCTATTGTCAACGCGCTCCACATACATGGCTTTTTCCTGTAGCTTTTCGGTGGTCGGGTTCTTGAACTTGTAGTTCTCGGTCCAGCCATGTCCTTTGGTCTTGGCCACCTCAATGGCCATCTGCACCATCAATTTGCCTTCAGGATCTTTCAGGCCAATCAGTTCTTTGCCAACCAGCTTGGGGTTGCTGCCGTGGGCCAGCATCTTGCCGGTGAAGTCAAGGTAGCTGATGTACAGGTCGCGATCCTTGAAGCTCTTGCCATTGGTGAATTCCTCGGCGGCTTTTTCTGGCCCATGGGCCTTGATGTAGGCCACGGCTTTTTTGGCCATCGCCTCCGCCGCAGTGCCCTGATCTGCGGCCTGCACCGCACCGGCCATCATGAAGCTCAGTGCGGTAGCACTGAGCAAGGAGGTAATAAAGGACAGAGGTTTCATGCGCTTGGTTCCTGATTGAGATTAAAAATGAGGGATTAACTGTAGCATGAGCCATCCAACGCTGAAAAACCTTTGGTCTAACCTGGTAGCCGCCATGGGATGGGCTGACTTCGATGAGCAAGAACTCAAGCAAAGAATCAACACACGCCAGCAATTCCGCTTTGCCACCTGAAGGCAAAAGGGGCTGACTCACCCTCACTACAGTGAGTCCAGCCGACGATAACCCGCAGGAGATCACCACCAACTATTTCGTGAGCGTAATTCGGCAAACTCCAGCCACAAAGGAGAGGCTGGGGCTTGCCTAGAATATATTGATAATCCGTCATTTCCCAGTTTCAGCTAGATGCTCTGAATGGCTGGCTAGCCCTACCCTTTACCCACAAGTTTAAAAAAACTGAATAATCAATAGGTTACGCTTGGGCTACTTCAGAAGCCAAGCCCAAGCACTCAGCACAAAAATTATATAAAATCAACGGGTTATGGCGTAATTGAGCTGTTCTTCGAAATAATGTGGGTAAAGGGCAGGGCTAGCCGTCAAATAACAACCTGAATAAACCACCCAGTCTTTCGATCAACCTACTGCAATCACCGTATTTGCGTCAACTGGCCTATGGCGAAGGCCATACTTCCGTAAAAGTAAAACTTAGACAGTCCCCTGGCAGAGCCGGGAGTTTACCTTTAAGCGGGTCACAACAAGTTAGATACGTATCCTGTGTCTGTGTTTCTTTATAAATCAACCACTTATGCAACAAAAGTACGTATATAACTTATTATAACCGGCTTACTAATTAAATCAAAGTTATTTTCAATCGAAAATTATAAAGATAAGAAGTCAGCCGGAACATGTCTAGTGTTTATGCTTCCTTACAAATCAACAAATTACGAAGCAAAAGTTGGTATCTAACTTATTATCAGAGGCTTATGCCGGTCGCTTGGCTGACAGCGTTTGCGCGTTGCAGACCAAGGCGGCTTTTTTTGGCCACGGTGACGGGTGGCGAATGCAAAAGTAAGTTTTTGAGATTTTCTTGAGATTTCGCAATTTACGCCAACATCTGGCACCAACAATTCCCGGTATCCAGAGCGGTAGAGCCCATGAAAAACTTCTTCCTCTTCATCGTCATACTGACAGCATGTGCATCGGCCACGCAGCCACATCCTGCATTACCCGCGCAAGTCTGGCTGTATGCTGGTAGCAAGTCGTTTGCACCGCAAAACCCGGGACTCGGGATCAGTCATCGCTATACCTCGGCCGCAGGGTGGATCGATATCTACATCTATAGACTTTCAGATAAATAATTTCCGAAGGTACCGAAGAAAAAATCAGGTGCCTATGGAAAATATTTTTCTCATTTTCTGCATAACGCAGATGACTTTGCTTGCATCTTTCATATAAGATTTAAACGCTTTCACCACTGA
>CAIQOO010000078.1 GCA_903873485.1 uncultured beta proteobacterium
ATGGCGGTGTGGATCTGGTGGTAATTTACTATATATTTCATAGCTGCTTACGCAGGTAGAATAAGGGCTGGAGGCTGATTTGATCTGTAAAAATGGTAACAAAACGCGGTCGCTGCGCGGCAATTTCAAATGCACTGGGGGTTCCCCCCAGACCCCCGCTGGCCCAACAGCCAAACCTCCAAACATCCAAAAGAGGTAAAGAAGGCAAGATTCAAGGGGTAAGAAGAGTCCTGGCAAGACGGAAACCGTAGCCGATGTTGCGGTTGACCGGGGAGCTCCTGCTGCGGAAGGCCGAGCGCAAGACGGCCGGGACGCTGATCCAACTGCCGCCACGAAGCACCCGATACCTCTGCTCTCCTCCACTTTCCCAGGCACTTCCGTCGCTCGGTGCGCCGCTGTAGTTGTCGTGGTACCAGTCTTGCGCCCACTCCCAGACATTGCCATGCATGTCGTACAGGCCAAACGCGTTGGGTTTGAAACTGCCCACTGGCGCTGTCGTTTTGTTGTCCCATTGGCTGCCACAGCCATCGCAGTTGGCGTTGTTATTACCGATGTTGTCTCCCCACCAGTACTTGCTGCTGGTCCCCGCCCGCGCCGCGTACTCCCATTCGGCTTCGCTGGGTAGGCGGTAGTTCTGGCCGGTCTGTTGGTTGAGCTTTTGGATGTACTGCTGGATGTCGTTCCAGCTTACTTGCTCTACCGGGCAGTTGTCTCCGCAGCTTGTGAATCTGCTCGGGTTACTGCCCATCACCGCCTTCCATTGCCCCTGCGTCACTTCATATTTGCCCAGTGCAAAGCTTTTGATGCTCACCCGGTGCGGCGGCTTTTCATCGCCATCGTTGCTGCCCATCTGGAAGCTGCCCGCCGGGATCACCACCATCTCGGGGCATCCAGCGCAGGCTAAGGGGGCGGGTGCGGCTGGGCGGGGGGCTGGCGCGGTGGCAGCTTGGGGGGCCTGCGGTGGCACCACTGGCTGCACCGGCTCGGGCTGGATGCTGGCAAGCTGCACAGGTGGTGCAGCCGTCAACACCCGCAATTGCCGCTGCGCCAGTTGCAGAAAGCGCCCTGCGGGGTAGCTCTTGATGTAGTCTTTGAAGTCTTGCGCATCGTGGCTGTCCCGGATGACGTTCCACAAATCCTGCTCAATCTCTTGTTCCGTGGCAAGGCGCACGGCCGGCCTGGCCACTGCGGGGGCGACAACGGGTGCTACCACCGGGGCCGGGGCAGCAAAAAACACAAACCGTCCGCCCGATTCGTCCAAGAAAGCCGGCCGCTGAAGATTACCTGCGCGCTGCGCCAGCGCCTCTACCCGGTCGCGCACATCCAGGGCGGCCATGTTCAGAATCAGGCCCGGTGTCTTGATGACCTGGACAAATTCGTGGGTGAACAGGCCGTTGCTCCGGGTGCCACCAGGCACATAGTCGAGCGCTTTTTGCCCGTTGGCGGCCGACATGATGACCATGCTGCCCACGGCGGGCTGGGGCAGCATCAGGCCGGTTTCCCGGATCATCCCGCGCGTGCCATCGGCCTTGGGCGGGAATGGGTTGATGCGGCAGGCATCGATCACCAGCAGGGCAAACTTGGCGTTTTTCAGGGCCTCTTGCACGGTGAAGAGTTGCACGCCGTCTTGCACAATCTGGTCTGCGTTCTCTTGGGTAATGTCGATTGGCAGCAGCACCGGCGACTGTTGGCCCATTTGCACACCATGCCCGGCGTAGAAGAACACCACGTCGTCGGCC
>CAIQOO010000079.1 GCA_903873485.1 uncultured beta proteobacterium
ATGGCGGTGTGGATCTGGTGGTAATTTACTATATATTTCATAGCTGCTTACGCAGGTAGAATAAGGGCTGGAGGCTGATTTGATCTGTAAAAATGGTAACAAAACGCGGTCGCTGCGCGGCAATTTCAAATGCACTGGGGGCCGGCCCCCAGACCCCCAATTGCCGAACTGCCGAACTGCCCAACAGCCGAACATCCAAAAGAGGTAAAGAAGTCAAGATTCAAGGGGTAAGAAGAGTCCTGGCTAGACGGAAACCGATGTCGTTGTTGCGGCCGTCCGGGGTGTACCTGCCGCGGATGGCCGAGCGCAAGATGGCCGGGTCGATGAGCCAACCGCCGCCACGAAACACCCGTCTTCCCTGATCACCACCTGCCACCCAGGCACTGCCATCGCTGGGCGCTCCGCTGTAACTGTCGTGGTAATAGTCCTGCACCCACTCCCATACGTTGCCATGCATGTCGTGCAAACCAAACGCATTGGGCAACTTGCCCCCTGCGGCATGCGTCTTTGATCCACTGTTGGAACCATACCAAGCGTATTGCCCTAGTTGCGCATCGTCATTGCCAAAGCTCCATTTGCCATTGCTTCCCGCCCTGGCCGCGTATTCCCATTCCGCTTCGCTGGGCAACCGGTATTGCTGACCACTGCTGGCGTTGAGCTTCTGGATGTATTGCTGGATGTCGTCCCAGCTCACTTGCTCCACCGGGCAGTTGTCGCCACATTCTTCGAAGCTGCTCGGGTTGCTGCCCATCACCGCCTTCCATTGCCCCTGCGTCACTTCATATTTGCCCAGCGCAAAGCTCTTGATGCTCACCCGGTGCGGCGGCTTTTCACCGTCGTAGTCGTTGCTGCCCATCTCAAAGCTACCCGCAGGGATCACCACCATCTCGGGGCACTCGGCGCAGGCTAAGGGGGCGGGAGCGGCTGGGCGGGGGGCTGGCACGGTGGCAGCTTGGGGTGCCTGCGGTGGCACCACTGGCAGCACCGGCTCGGGCTTGATGCTGGCAAGCTGCACGGGTGGTGCAGCCGTCAACACCCGCAATTGCCGCTGCGCCAGTTGCAGAAACCGCCCTGCGGGGTAGCTCTTGATGTAGTCTTTGAAGTCTTGCGCATCGTGGCTGTCCCGAATGACGTTCCACAAATCCTGCTCAATCTCTTGTTCCGTGGCAAGGCGCACGGTCGGCCTGGCCACTGCGGGGGCGACAACGGGTGCTGCCACCGGGGCCGGGGCAGCAAAAAACACAAACCGTCCGCCCGACTCGTCCAAGAAAGCCGGCCGCTGAAGGTTGCCTGCGCGTTGCGCCAGCGCCTCTACCCGGTCGCGCACATCCAGAGCGGCCATATTCAGAATCAGGCCCGGTGTCTTGATGATCTGCACAAATTCGTGGGTGAACAGGCCGTTGCTCCGGGTGCCACCAGGCACATAGTCGAGCGCTTTTTGCCCATTGGCGGCCGACATGATGACCATGCTGCCCACGGCGGGCTGGGGCAGCATCAGGCCGGTTTCCCTGACCATCCCGCGCGTGCCATCGGCCTTGGGCGGGAATGGGTTGATGCGGCAGGCATCGATCACCAGCAGGGCAAACTTGGCGTTTTTCAAGGCATCTTGCACGGTGAAGAGTTGCACGCCGTCTTGCACAATCTGGTCTGCGTTCTCTTGGGTAATGTCGATTGGCAGCAGCACCGGCGACTGTTGGCCCATTTGCACACCATGCCCGGCGTAGAAGAACACCACGTCGTCGGCC
>CAIQOO010000080.1 GCA_903873485.1 uncultured beta proteobacterium
CGCAGTGCTCCAGGCTGTTACGACCGCCAGGCTTCAGCAATTGTTTGACAACGGCACCTACTCTGCACTGTCTGCATCCATTGCTATTCAAGCGTTCAGCACTGAAATTAAGGCAAGGGTTGACGCTAACGGTGGCACGGGCGCGTTTGTTGCCCATGTTTCTGCGGTCGTAGCCGCAATCGGTGCCAATACCGACGTGCCTGATTTCGGCACGTCGCTGCCCTTTGGTGCCACCACCGCAACCATCTCGGCTGGCAGCAGCAGCTACAACTTCACGACGGCAGTCAATGTGCTGGGGGCCGACAAGTTCAGCTATGAAGTCGGTGGCAACTCGACGGCAGGCATCAACCAGCCCGACATCAGCTACGCCAGCTTCGTGGCCAGCATCCTCGGCGTGACCATGCCCACTGGTGCCAGCATTGCCACCGGCGGGGCAGTGGTGATTGGCAGTGGTGATACCGCTACCGTGCTGGCGGTGGGCACATCAACACCCGTGGCAGCGACGGCCCAAGCCGATAACTTCTCGTTCAACGTGGCTTCGGCCCAAGCCACGGCGGCCAATACGCAAATCGCCATCAGCGGTTTTGACATTGCTGCCGACAAACTGACCATCGACACCGCCACTGCGCTGGGGGCCGTCAAGCTCAGCGCACTCAGCGGAGTCGATGGCATTAGTGTGCTGATCAATCGCATCACCGCAGAAACCGTGATCAACTTCGACGTTGATGCCAACGGCGACCTGATCACCTTGACGCTGGTAGGTGTGACTGACCCGGCGCTGGTGAATGTCGCCATCGTTTGAGTTTTATAGAAGAAATCAGCTTCCAGCCCATACTGTACCTGCGCTGGAAGCTCTATATTCAATAGCAAAATGAGGTTTTTGAGGCGTCCTTGAACCGTCATTTTTGGGCCGCTGCAGCGGAACCCGGAATCTCCAGAAATGGCAGTCAATCGACTGAATTGGCCGGTTCTGCCCTTCACCGGTAGCCCCGCAATACTCGGTCACCCCCAGCGTCACTCGGCAGACTGCTGCAGCGCCCACATCCGGGCATAGCGGCCATTCATCGCCAGCAGCGCTGCATGGGTACCGCGCTCGTGAATCCGCCCAGCCTCCATCACCAGAATTTCATGCGCATCCACCACCGTGGACAGGCGGTGCGCGATCACCAGCGTGGTCTTGTTTTGCGCGACACTTTGCAGTTCGGCCTGAATCGCGCGTTCGTTGGCCGAGTCCAGTGCCGAGGTGGCTTCGTCAAAAATCAGGATTGGCGGGTTTTTCAGCAGGGTGCGGGCAATCGCCACCCGCTGTTTTTCACCGCCCGAGAGTTTCAGTCCGCGTTCGCCCACCATGGTGTCATAAGCTTTGGGCGTGGTGGCGATGAAATTGTGGATATGCGCCGACTGCGCTGCCTCAATCACTTGCTGGCGGCTGGCCCCCGGCTTGCCGTAGGCAATGTTGTATTCCACCGTGTCATTGAACAGCACCGTGTCTTGCGGCACGATGCCAATGGCCTGGCGCACGCTGATTTGCGTGACTTTTCTGATGTCTTGCCCGTCAATCAGGATCTGCCCTTGCTGCACATCGTAAAACCGGAACAACAGCCGCGCCAGTGTCGATTTGCCGGAGCCCGACGGCCCCACCACGGCCACGGTTTTGCCGGCCGGTATCGCAAAACTGATGTCGTGCAGGATCGGCCGCGTCGCTTCGTAGGAAAAGCTGACATGGCTGAATTGCACATCGGCCCCGGTCACGGCCAGCGGCTGGGCACCCGGCACATCGGCGACCTCGCGCTCGCGCTCCATCAGGGTGAACATCTTGTCCAGGTCAGTCAGGCTTTGCTTGATTTCACGGTACAACACACCCAAAAAGCCCAGCGGAATGTAGAGCTGGATCATGAAGGCGTTGACCATCACCAGGTCACCCAGCGTCATGCGGCCATCGACCACGCCCTGGGTGGCGCGCCATAACATGGCCACCAGGCCGGTGGCAATGATGAGCTGCTGGCCGGTGTTCAACACGCTCAGGCTGGTCTGGCTCTTGATGGCGGCCTTGCGGTAGCGCACCAGGTTGTCGTCATAGCGGCGTGCTTCAAATTCTTCGTTGTTGAAATACTTAACGGTTTCGTAGTTCAGCAGCGAGTCAATCGCCCGGCTGTGCGCAGTCGAGTCGAGTTCGTTCATCTGCTTTCTGAACTGATTGCGCCATTCGGTGATGGTGATGGTGAAAGTGATATAGACCAGCAGCGCCACGATGGTGATCCAGGCAAACCAGACATCAAACTTGACCGCCAGCAGCGTCAGCACCATGGCGACTTCAATCAGCGTCGGGAAAATGCTGTAGAGCGAGTAACTGATCAGCGAATGCACGGCGCGGGTGCCGCGCTCGATGTCGCGCGTCATGCCGCCGGTCTGGCGCTCCAGATGAAAGCGCAGGCTCAAAGCGTGCAAATGGCGAAACACCTGCAGGCTGATGGATCGCGCGGCACCCTCGGTGGCCTTGGAAAAAATCAGTTCGCGCAACTCGGTGAACAGCGAAGTGGACAGGCGCAGCAGGCCATACGCCAGCAGCAACCCGAGCGGCACCACCAGCAGCGCCTGCGCGTCGAGTCCGCCCTTGGGATTCATGGTGTCCACCAGTTGCTTGAGCAGCAGCGGTACGCCGACATTGGCCATTTTGGCCCCGACCATGAAGGCCAGCGCCAGCATGACGCGCCATTTGTACTCCCACAGGTAAGGAAACAGGCGTTTCAGGGTGGCCCAGTCGGAACGTGGTGCCGCCTTGTCAGCGGGCAGTCCGGCTGGGCCGGGAATAAAGGTGCGGGCAGTTTCGCCAGAACGGCGCATCGGTGACAATCTCGCAGAATGAACTCAACCCCGATTGTGCCCATGTCTGCCCACACCCCCCCAGCATCCAGCGCCAAACCCGGCAGCACTGCCGCCCCGGCCGAACTCCAGTTGCCGCTTGATGAAGAGCTGGTGCTCAAAGTCATCCCGATGCCGCGCGACTGCAACCAGAACGGCGACATTTTCGGCGGCTGGGTGATGGCCCAAATGGACCTCGCCGGTGCCGTGATTCCGGCGCGCTACGCCGCCGGGCGCATGGCCACTGTGGCGGTGAACCATTTCATCTTCAAGCAGCCGGTGCGGGTCGGCGACATCTTGTCGTTTTTCTCCAAGCTGGTGCATATTGGTCGCACCTCCATCACCGTCAAGGTCGAGGTTTATGCCGAGAAATTTCGTGCCCAAGGCAAATACACCAAGGTCACCGAAGCATCGCTCACCTATGTGGCGCTTGACGAAGAGGGCCGGCCGCGACCGGTGCCCGGCAGGGCTTGAAAAGGGGCGGCGACCCAATGGCACTGACTTAAGGAGGTTTCCGTTCGGGCTGAGCTTGGCCTGTCCTGAGTTTGCCGAAGGGTCGAAGCCTTCATTGCCCTTCGACAAGCTCAGGGCGAACGGGAAAATTTGGCAAGCAATTGCGCTTAAGTCAGTGCCATTGGGGCGGCGACCGACCTCAAGACACAATATAAGCCGCCGCGCCAGTGGACAACAGCTTGCCGTCGGCCCCCAGAAACTCCATGCGGGTGGAAGCCACCCGCGAACCCAGCCGCATCACCTCGGCACGCAATTCAAAGTGGCTGCCTATGCCCGGACGCAGGTAATCGACCCGCAGGTCAATCGTGCCGAGCTTGGCAAAGCGCTGCAGCCGGTGCGCTGGCGGCTCATCCATGTGCCGCGCACCAATCGCCGCCATCACCGCCAGCCCGCCCATGGCATCGAGCCCGGCGCTGATGACACCGCCGTGGATGCGGTTGTAAGAAAAGTGCCCGACCAGTTCGTTGCGCATGTCAATGCGCGCCTGCACCCGCTCGGGCTTGAGCGAGGTGATTTTCAAGCCCAGCAACTGGTTGAAGACAATCAGCTCTTCAAAGACTTTTTTCAGTCCGGTGACAAACTCGTCTTCAAACACGATCTCTGTCGGTCTGGGGGCATGGTGTGGCATGAATGACTACTAAAAATATAGCTGTCAGCGCAGACAGCGAAAGGGCTGGAGCCTGATTTCACTTAAATTTTTCAAGAATCGGGCAGGCGCACTAGCGGCAGTGTCGATCAAAATATTGACCCTGCTGCTTGCTGAAAACAAGTTTGCCAGTCAATGCGCCTGATGCCCTGCGCTGCGGTCAAGACAGCACGGGATTCCCGCCTGCGCGGGAATGACAAGGCGTGATATGCCGTGCTTTGGCATCAAACCCGCTCAAAAATGCCGGCCGCACCCTGCCCCATGCCGATGCACATGCTGACCATGCCGTATTTGAGCTGCTTGCGCTGTAGCGCATGGATCAGGGTGGCGGCGCGAATGGCCCCGGTGGCACCAAGCGGATGACCCAGCGCAATCGCGCCGCCCATCGGGTTGACTTTGGCCGGGTCCAGCCCCAGCGTGTTGACCACCGCCAGCGACTGGGCGGCAAAGGCTTCGTTGAGCTCAATCCAGTCGATGTCATCTTGCTTGAGGCCGGCATAACGCAGCGCCGCCGGAATCGCTTCGATCGGACCGATGCCCATGATCTGCGGCGGCACGCCCTTGGCGGCAAACGATACATAACGTGCCAGCGGCTTCAAGCCAAACTGCCTGACGGCTTTTTCGCTGGCCAGAATCAAGGCACCGGCACCGTCCGAAGTTTGCGAACTGTTGCCCGCTGTCACCGAGCCGCGCGCGGCAAACACCGCCCGAAGCCGGGCCAAACCGGCCAGCGAGGTATCGGCGCGGGCACCTTCGTCCTGGCTGACGGTGCGTTTTTTCTCGATCACCGTGCCGCTGGCCAGATCGGGCAAGCGATCTGTCACGTCAATCGGGGTGATCTCGGCGGCAAAGTAACCGGCCGCCTGCGCCGCAATGGCACGGCGGTGCGATTCGACCGCAAAGGCATCCTGCGCATCACGGCTGACCTGCCACTGGCTGGCCACTTTTTCTGCCGTCAGACCCATGCCATAGGCGATGCCGATGTTTTCGTCGCGCTCAAAAATGCAGGGCGACAGCGACGGCGCGTTGCCCATCATCGGCACCATGCTCATGCTCTCGACACCTGCGGCAATCATCACATCTGCTTCGCCGACCCGAATCCGGTCGGCCGCCATTTGCACCGCACTCAGCCCCGAGGCGCAAAAACGGTTGATGGTGATGCCGCCGACGCTGGTAGGCAGGCCAGCCAGTACGGCGGCAATGCGGGCAATGTTCAGGCCCTGCTGGGCTTCGGGCATGGCGCAGCCGCAAATCACGTCCTCGATGGCCTGGGGGTCCAGCCCCGGCACCTGCGCCAGGGCCGACTGCAGCACCTTGACCAGCAGGTCATCCGGGCGGGTGTTTTTGAAAAAACCGCGGTGCGACTTGCCAACCGGCGAGCGCGTGGCGGCAACGATATAGGCTTCTTGAAGTTGTTTCATTTTCATATCCTTTGATCAGTTCATTTTGATCAGTTGGGGACAGAGCAAAAATTGCTTTGCTGTTGTTGGGCTGTCCCGCAAACATCTTTTAATCAGTTGGGGACAGAGCAAAAATTGCTTCGCAATTGTTGGTCTGTCCCGCAAGGTTGTTCAATTAGTTGGGGACAGAGCAAAAATTGCTTTGCTGTTGTTGGGCTGTCTTGCAAAGTCATTTGATTAGTTGGGGACAGAGCAAAAATTGCTTCGCAATTGTTGGTCTGTCCCGCAAGGTTGTTGGATTAGTTGGGGACAGAGCAAAAATTGCTTCGCAATTGTTGGTCTGTCCCGCAAGGTTGTTAGTTTCTCACCGGCTTGCCGGTGGACAGCATGCCCATCACGCGTTCTTGCGTTTTCGGGTGATTCAGCAGCGAACAGAAGGCTTGGCGCTCCAGCATCATCAGGTATTCCTCCGTCACCAGGCTGCCGGCATCGACATCGCCGCCGCACAGTACATGGGCGATCAGGCTGGCGATGTGGAAGTCGTGCGCGCTGATGAAGCCGCCGTCGCGCATGTTGACGAGGGAACCCTTGATGGTGGCCAGACCACTGCGCCCGGCCACGGCAAACTGGCGCTTGTGCGGTGCCCGGTAACCACTGTTGGCCATGGCTTTGGCCTCGTTGAGGGCGACAAACAGCAGCTCGTCCTTGTGCGGCACGATCACATCGCTGTCAAGCAGATAGCCCAGCTTGCGCGAATCCAGTGCGCTGGTTCCCACCTTGGCCATGGCGGCGGCAGTGAAGCCCTCGGTCAGAAACGCCAGCAAATCCTTGGCCGTCGATGTTGCCGCGTTTTCGGCAGCACGCCGGGCCAGGTAGGTCAGGCCACCAGCCCCTGGGACCAGTCCAACGCCAATCTCGACCAGACCAATGTAACTTTCCATCGCCACTACACGCTTGGCAGAATGAACCGCCAGTTCGCAGCCGCCACCCAGGGCCAGGCCACGCACGGCAGAGACCACCGGCACATTGGCATAACGAATTTTCAGCATGGCTTGCTGCATTTCGGCCTCGGCGGCGTCAATGGCTTTGACACCCCCGGCCATAAAGGCTGGCAGCATGGCTTGCAGATCAGCACCCGCCGAGAACAGCTCGCCGTTTGACCAGATCACCAGGCCCTTGTAGCTGGCCTCGGCCAGATCGACCGCTTGCACCAGACCTTCGAGGACACCGGTGCTGATGGCGTGCATCTTGGTCTTGAAGCTGGCGATGACAATTTCGTCGTCGAGTGTCCACAGACGAATCGCTGCGTCTTCATGCAGGGCCTTGCCGGCCGTGGCGGCAGCCGGGGCTTCTGCACCGAACACGCTTTCGGGGAAATGCTGGCGCGCATAGACCGGCAGGGTGCGCGGCGGCACAAACCTGGCCGCGGTCGGGTTCCAGGAGCCTTGCGGCGTATGCACGCCGCCGGCCTCGGCCACCGGGCCGCTGAACACCCAGTCGGGCAGCGGTGCCCGGCACAGGGCTTTGCCGGCATCAATGTCTTCTTTCACCATGTTGGCCACCATCAGCCAGCCGGCTTCCTGCCAGAGTTCAAACGGGCCCTGCTTCATGCCAAAACCCCAGCGCATGCAGAAATCGACATCGCGCGCGTTGTCGGCCACATCGGCCAGATGGACAGCGGCGTAATGAAAGGCGTTGCGCAGAATCGCCCATAGAAACTGGCCCTGCACGCCTTCGCTGTTGCGCAGCAGCGGCAGCCGCTCGGCGGCCGGTTTTTTCAGCATGCGGACATACACCTCGTCGGCTTTTTGACCGGCGGGCAGATATTCTTTGCTGGCTTGGTCAAAACGCAAGATGTCGCGACCGACTTTTTTGAAGAAACCGGCTTTTGATTTTTGCCCCAGATGGCCCATATCGATCAGGGTTTTGAGCACTGCCGGCGTGGCAAAGCTGGCATAAAACGGGTCGGTTTCCAGACTCATGGTGTCTTGCAGCGTCTTGATCACATGCGCCATAGTGTCAAGACCCACCACATCGGCGGTGCGGAAGGTGCCGGAACTGGCGCGGCCAAGCTTCTTGCCGGTCAGGTCATCGACCACGTCATAACTCAGGCCAAAGTTTTCCACTTCTTTCATGGTCGCCAGCATGCCGGCCACACCGACCCGGTTGGCGATGAAGTTGGGCGTGTCTTTGGCGCGCACCACACCCTTGCCCAGGCTGCTGGTGACAAAGGCTTCAAGGTCGTCGAGGATTTGCGGCTCGGTGGTGGGGGTGTTGATCAGTTCCACCAGCAGCATGTAACGCGGCGGGTTGAAGAAATGGATGCCGCAAAAGCGCGGCTTGATCTCCTCGGGCAGCACTTGGGCGAGTTGGGTGATCGACAGGCCCGAGGTGTTGGAAGCCACAATGGCGTGCGGTGCCACAAACGGGGCGATCTTTTTGTACAGATCAAGCTTCCAGTCCATGCGCTCGGCAATCGCTTCGATGATCAGGTCGCAGCCTCTAAGCTGCTCCAGATGCTCTTCATAATTGGCCTGGCCGATCAGCACCGCGTCTTCGGGCACGCCCAGCGGTGACGGTTTGAGCTTTTTCAGGCCATCCACCGCACGGCTGACGATGCCGTTTTTCGAGAAACCGGGCGACGGGGTCCCTCCCCCGTCTTTGTCTTTGGCGGGCAGGTCAAACAGGATGACCGGCACCTTGACATTGACCAGATGCGCTGCAATTTGCGCACCCATGACGCCTGCACCCAGCACGGCGACTTTTCTTACATTGAATCGAGACATTTTTTAACTCCGTTAACGTGAAACACAGCCGTTCGTGGTGAGCTTGTCGAACCACCGCCTTGATGGAAAAGCCCTTCGACAGGCTCAGGGCGAACGGTTTCATTATTCAGGGCAGTCGGCAGACCATGACAGTTAGGGCCAAGCCCCGAGTTTGTTGAGGGGTCGAAGCCCTTGACCACGTTCTAATGCACCCTTCGACCCTTGGGCAAGCTCAGGGCAGGCCAAGCTCAGAGCAAACGGTGCGCGGTTTACTGAACCCGAACCCAGGTCTGGGTGCGGCCAAAAAAGGCAATCGAGCCGCGCACTTCAAGCTTCTTGCCATCTTCGATCGGGGTCATGCGCAAGCTGTAATCCTTGCCGTTTTCGGGGTCGAGAATCTTGCCGCCTTCCCAGACATCCTTGCCATCCACCTTTTTGGCACCGCGGATGATTTCCAGCCCGAGCATCGGCTTGTCCTTGCGGTCGTCAGTGCATTCCTTGCACACCGCTTTCTGGTCGGCGGTCTTGCGCAGCAGTTTGTCGATATGGCCGTTCAAGACACCGCCGGTTTCATTGATGATGATCAGGCTTTTGAGTTCGCCGGTCTTCTCATCACTGCTGTGCCATTGACCAACCGGTGTCATCTGGGCCATGGCAACACCGCTGATTGCAACTAAAACAATAGCTATCAGCGCACGTCCAGTAAGGGCTAGAGTCCAATTTGTCATATAAATCCTCCATTCATCATGAGGGGTTGAAACAGATCAGGCCAACGCCGCTTCGGTGTCCATCAAGACCTTGCAGCCAGTGCGTGCGGTGCGCATCAGGGTGGCGGTTTCGGGGAACAGCTTGGCAAAATAAAAGCGCGCAGTTTGCAGCTTGGCGGTGTAAAACGGATCGGTGCTGCCAGCGGCAATTTGCCGCAGCGCCACCTGTGCCATGCGCGCCCAGAAATAACCAAACACCAGATGCCCGGCCACCCGCAGGTAGTCAACCGCCGCAGCGCCCACTTCGTCGGGGTTCTGAAAGCCCTTGAAACCAATTTCGGTGGTGAATTTGGTCATTTGCTCGCCCAGCATGGCCACCGGGGTGATGAACTCGGCCATCTTTTCATTGACACCTTCTTCGGCCACCAGTGCCGCCACCATCTTGCCAAATTTCCTCAGGGTGGCGCCATTGTTGCCCAGCACCTTGCGGCCCAGCAGGTCCAGGCTCTGAATGGTGTTGGTGCCTTCATAAATCATGTTGATGCGGGCATCGCGCACCAACTGCTCCATGCCGGTTTCTTTGATAAAGCCGTGGCCGCCAAACACCTGCAGGCAGGCGGATGTTGCGGTCCAGCCGTTGTCGGTGAGAAAAGCCTTGACGATCGGGGTCAGCAGCGCCAGCATTTCACCGGCCTCCTTGCGCACCTGTTCATCAGGGTGGTGATGGTCTTTTTCAAGCAGCATGGAGCTGTAGCACATCAAGGCGCGGCCACCCTCGGCGTAGGCTTTGGCGGTGAGCAGCATTTTGCGCACATCCGGGTGGACGATGATCGGGTCGGCTGGCTGGCCTTTGGCTTTGGCACCGCTCAGGCTGCGCATCTGGTGGCGCTCTTTGGCATACACCAGGGCATTCTGGAACGCCACTTCGGTCAAGCCCAGCGACTGGTTGCCGACCCCGAGGCGGGCGGCGTTCATCATCACAAACATGCCTTGCATGCCTTTGTGGGGCTGGCCGACCAGGGTGCCAATCGCCCCTTCCATTTCCATTTGCGCGGTGGCACTGGCCTTGATGCCCATCTTGTGCTCAAGCCGGCTGGCAAAAATGCTGTTGCGCGCGCCCAGTGAACCATCGGCATTGACCAGGAATTTGGGCACGATGAACAGGCTGACCCCCTTGATGCCGGGTGGCGCATCGGGCAGCCGCGCCAGCACCAGGTGGATGATGTTGGGGGCCATGTCATGTTCGCCGGCGCTGATGAAAATTTTGGTGCCGGTAATCTGGTAGCTGCCATCGGCCAGTGGTTCGGCCTTGCTGCGCATCAGCCCGAGGTCGGTGCCGCAATGCGGCTCGGTCAGACACATGCAGCCGGTCCATTCGCCGCTGGTCATCTTGTGCAAATAGGTTTGCTGCTGTTCCTCGGTGCCGTGGGCGCGCAAGGCGGCATAGGCACCGTGCGTCAGGCCGGGGTACATGGTCCAGGCCTGGTTGGCCGAGTTCATCATCTCGTAAAAGCACTGGTTCACCACCAGCGGCAAGCCCTGCCCGCCAAACGCCGGGTTGCAGGCCAGCGCCGCCCAGCCGCCTTCAACAAACTGGGTATAAGCCTCCTTGAAGCCTTTCGGCGTGGTGACGGCGTGGGTGGCTTGATCGAGCTTGCAGCTCTCGGTATCACCGCTGATATTGAGTGGCAACAGCACATCGGTGGCAAATTTGCCGCCTTCTTCGAGCACCGCATTGATGGTGTCGGGATCAATGTCGGCATGCGCCGGAATGGCTTGCAGATCGGCGCAAACGTTGAGCAGTTCGTGCATGACAAACTGCATGTCGCGCAGCGGGGGGGTATAGATGGCCATGAAATGTTCTCCTTGAAGAGGGGGTGGAATTCAGCGCTGGTCAGCCAGTGGCCGCGCCACCGACTTGCCATAACGCAACAAAATGTTCTCGAACCCGGTGTTGGCATGCTCGATGGCCCCCGGGTTCTTCAGAAAGCGGGCTTCGTAATGCAGCGCCAGAATCAGGCCGTGAATCTCGAACGCCATTTGTTTCTCGTGGGCATCGCCCACCAGATGGCCCAGGTCTTTGGCCTGCACCACGGCGCGGTACAGCGCCGCCAGCCAGGTCTGCACCGACGAGGCCAGCGCATCGCGCACCGGGCCGGGCCGGTCGTCAAACTCAACCGCACCGCTGATAAAGATGCAGCCCGACTGAATCTCCACGGCCACCCGTTTCATCCAGTTGGCAAACAGGGCGCGCACCCGTGGCAGGCCATGCGGCTGGTTCATGGCGGGGAAAAAAACCTCGTCGGCAAAGCGCTTGTCATACTCGCGAATCACCGAAATCTGCAATTCTTCACGCGAGCCAAAATGGGCGAACACCCCTGATTTGCTCATGTGGGTGACTTCGGCCAGCGCACCAATGCTCAGGCCCTCCAGGCCAATTTGCTCGGCAAGACCCAGCGCGGCATCGATGATGGCCTGCTTGGTTTGCTGACCTTTTTGCAAGGCGCGCTCACCGCGCGACACCAGCAAGGTGTCATCACGGTCAGCTCTGGATTTTGAAATAGAGGAGGTCATGGGCAATAAAAGAACGATCGTGCTATTTTGCAGCAATTCCGATACGTCCGCTTGCCCTGCCGACGGTTCTAGGGGGAGCTTTCTAGCACACTCTGGGGTTTACCCTAGTAAAACAAAGGGTTATCAAGCTGGCAGCAGCGCCCGGCTAGAGCCTGGCCGCCACAGTCTGCAAAGGCGTGCCGATATTTATACCAAATCGGCCTCTAGCCCTTATGCAGAAAGCGCAAGTAGCTATGTATAATATAGCAAATCAGGCCTGGCGAATCATTGTGCCAAAAGCCTGATCGGTCAAAATTTCCAGCAGCAGCACATGCGGCACCCGGCCATCGATGATGTGGACGGCGTTGACGCCGCTCTTGGCGGCATCGAGCGCCCCGGCGATTTTCGGCAGCATGCCGCCGCTCAGGGTGCCATCGGCAAACAGCGCATCAATCTGGCTGGCGGTCAGATCAGTGAGCAGTTCACCGGCTTTGTTGAGTACGCCGCTGATGTTGGTCAGCATCATCAGCTTTTCGGCATTCAGCACACTGGCCAGCCGGGCCGCCACCACATCTGCATTGATGTTGTAGCTTTCGTTGTTGTCGCCAAAACCGATCGGGCTGATGACCGGGATGAAGGCATCGTCCTGCAGCGCCTTGACCACGCCGGGGTCAATGCTGACGATGTCGCCAACCTGACCGACATCATGCTCCTTGGTCGGGTCGGCAGTGTCAAACATCTTGAGCTTTTGGGCACGAATCATGCAGCCGTCGCGTCCGGTCAGGCCGACCGCCTTGCCGCCGGCCTGGTTGATCAGGCCGACAATGTCTTGCTGCACCTCGCCGCCGAGCACCCATTCCACCACCTCCATGGTCTCGGCGTCGGTGACCCGCATGCCCTGGATGAATTCGCCTTTTTTGCCCAGGCGCTTTAAGGCGGTTTCAATCTGCGGCCCGCCGCCATGCACCACCACCGGGTTGATGCCGACCAGCTTGAGCAGCACCACGTCTTCGGCAAAATCGGCCTGCAGCGCCGGGTCGGTCATGGCATTGCCACCATATTTGATGACCATGGTCTTGCCGTGGTACTTGCGGATATAGGGCAGCGCCTGGGCCAGAATCTCGGCTTTGTCGCGCGGTGGAATATGGGAAACATCGGTCATGGGAAGGGTCCGGCTGGTTGTTTTGAATAAGCATCTGCTCGCCGCAAATTGTGCCGCATGTTGCAGCGCGCCGACCGGTTCAGGCATCTGACGAGGCGCCATAACCCTGCACGCAGGCCTGCAATACCGACTTGATGGCCAGCACATCGCCCGCCACGGCTGCGCTGCGCAAGGCGCTCAGGTGCCGTGTCAGCTCGGGCTGGGGCAGGTAGTCTTCATGCGCCTTCATGATGCGCGGGTGCGCAGTAGGCTCCGGGTTGTTGCCAATCAGCAGCTCCTCGTACAGCTTTTCGCCAGGTCTCAGGCCGGTGACGGCAATCTCGATGTCGCCTTGCGGATGGCCGGCATCTTTCACCGTCAGGCCGGACAGTTGCACCATGCGCCGCGCCAGATCGATGATTTTCACCGGTTCGCCCATGTTCAGCACAAATACATCGCCACCCTGCCCCATGGCTCCGGCTTGCAGCACCAGTTGGGCCGCCTCGGGGATCGTCATGAAGTAGCGCGTTACCTGCGCATGGGTCACGGTAACTGGCCCGCCGTTGGCAATCTGGCGGCGAAACAAGGGCACCACACTGCCACTTGACCCCAGCACATTGCCAAAACGCACCATGCAAAAACAAGTGTTCACCAGTGCCGGGACGGGCGGCTCGGCGGGCGGCGCCGGGCTTGCCGCCAGTGCCTGCAACACCAGTTCAGCCATGCGCTTGCTGGCACCCATGATGTTGGTGGGGCGCACCGCCTTGTCGGTCGAAATCAGCACAAAGCGGGCAACACCACTGTGCTGCGCCGCCCGGGCCGTGTGCAGGGTGCCAAAAACATTGTTGAAAATGCCTTCGCCCGGGTTGTCCTCGACCATTGGCACATGCTTGTAAGCGGCCGCATGATAGACCGTGCGGGGCCGATAGTGTTCAAAAATGGCCGCCAGACGCGCCGGATTGGCGACACTGCCCAACAGCGGCAGCAGTTCGACCTGCAAGCCTTTGGCGGAGCAGATCGCCTGCAACTCTTGGTGAATGCTGTACAGACCAAACTCGTTGTGGTCAAGCAACAGCAACTGGCGCGGGCGCTGCAGCACAATCTGGCGTGCCAACTCGCCGCCAATGCTGCCCCCGGCACCGGTTACCAGCACCACCTGCCCGGTCAGATCCTGGCTCAGCAGCGAGGCATCGGGCAGCACCGGATCGCGCCCGAGCAGGTCTTCTGCGTCAAGCTCATGAAAGTCTTGCACCGTGACACGGCCACTGGCCAAATCCGACAAGCCCGGCAAGGTGCGAATATGGACCGGCAGGTGACACAAACTCTGCAAAATGCGGTTGCGCCGCTCGCGCGCGATGCTCGGCAGCGCCAGCAAAATGTCGGTGACGCCCTGGCGGGCAATTACCTGCGCCACCTCGGCGGGTGAAAAGACCGGCACACCGTTGATGCTGCGTCCGACTTTGGCTGGGTCATCATCAACAAAACCCAGCAACGCATACTGGTGCGACAAGCGCAAGGCAGAGGCAGTTTGCACGCCGGTCGTGCCAGCGCCGTAAATCAGCAATCGCCCATCTTGCCGGGCGCGGTCGCGGCCCAGACCGGCCAGCCAGAAGCGGGCAGCGGCCCGGCTCGCCCCAACCAGAAACAAGAAGATCAGCGGCTGCAAAACACCCAGGCTGCGCGGCACGCCGGTCCAGTGCATCCACAGCAAAATGGCCGACAGCAAGCTGCCATAGGTCAGCACGGCCAGACCCGTAGCGGCAAGTGCAGCTTGTCCGGTATAACGAAAAATGGCCCGGTACAGGCCAAAATAAATGAAAACGGGGATCGACAACGTCGGCGCCAGCAGATAAACCCACCACTGGGCGTCGCTGGGCCAGTGCAGCGCGTCAAGCCTGAGTGTGTAAGAAAGCCAGGTGGCCAACAGGGCCAGAACAATGTCAAGCGAGACAACCACCAGCCGCTTGAGCCAGCGCGGCCACTCCAGCACCCGGCTTTGCAATTTCAATACCCTTGAAACCGCCTTATGCCTCGACCGCAAAAGACTCTTTGGTCTGGCCTTCTGCGACCAGCGCAGCCAGCCAGCGCGGCATCAGGCCGCGGCCACTCCAGGTTTCGCCGTTAGGCCCGCGAAATTTGACCGGTGCCGGATTGACCGACTTGCGCGGGCGACCGCGAACATTCTCCAGGTCAGCCACCGTGATGTCATAGGCATCCATCTTGGCCAGTATCTCTTGCACCGTCTTGGTGAACTCTTGCGCCTTGATCTCGTCGGCCTGTTTTTGCAAAATGGCAATCTGGCCCTGAATTTCAGTCAAACTAGTCATGTCCCACACCTGTAAGTAAATAAAAAATTTCAAAATCCCTGATGACGCCAACGCCGTATTTTTTTAATGACTCACATTATCCCATTTTAAAACCTTGATAGCGGTCAAAACGATGATTTTTACATCAAAAATAAATGATTGTCGGTGCAAATACTCGATATCGAGAGCCACTTTTTCCGGAATAGGCAATTCATCCCGCCCGTTAATTTGTGCCCACCCGGTCAAACCGGGTGTCAGCGCGTGAACTCCGCCGCGTGTTCGCAACGCAATCAGATCATGTTGATTGAACAGCGCTGGCCGGGGGCCGACAAAACTCATGTCACCCTTGATAATGCTCCACAATTGCGGTAACTCGTCAAGACTGCTTTTGCGCAGAAAACTGCCGATCGAGGTCAGATAAGCATCCGGATTATTCAGCAGATGCGTGGCAACCGCCGGTGTACCTATTTTCATGCTGCGAAACTTCGGCATGAGAAATAACTGATTATTTCGCCCGACCCGCTCTGACCAATACAACACCGGGCCACGGGAGGTGAAGCGCACCAGGCCAGCGACAACCAGGATGGGAATCAGCAGCAGCAACATGATGACCAATGCCACTGATATATCAAAAAATCTTTTCATCAGATTGGTCCACCCTGAGCCGCCCGGCGCAAACCCTCTGCCACCGTCACCACCGGTGACCAGCCCAGGCGCTGGCGTGCCTTGGAAATATCCAACTGCAAATTGCCGCAAAGACGCTGCACCGCCAGCGCCTGGCCGGTCAAGCCACCTGCTGCCTGCAATATCCAGCGCGGTACCGGCAGCAGCCGCGCCGGTACATTGGCCGCCTGGGCAATACCTTGCACCCATTGCGGCGTGGACAAATCCTGCCCGTCGCTGATCAAGAAAGTCTGATTGGCCGCCGCCGGATGTATGCCGCACTGCACCATGAAATCCACCAGATTGTCAATGCCGACCAGACTGCGCAGGTTGTTGACCGCCCCAAACGGCAACGGCCAGCCGCGCTGCACTGCGCGCATCAGTGCAGCGAAGTTGGCCCTGACCCCCGGGCCATAGACCAGCGGTGGCCGGATGATGACGATTTCAAGCCCGCTGTCGTGGGCGATTTGCCACAAACCCTGCTCGGCCTCAAACTTGCTGACTCCATAGGAGTCCTGCGGATTGGGGGTGTCAGCCTCTGAAAAAGCCTGCCCAGGCAGTGTAAGTTCCCCATTGACCTTGATTGAACTGACAAATACCAGGCGCCGGACACCCGCTGCTGCCGCCTGACGCGCCAAATTCAGGCTGGCCTGAACATTCACTTGCCGGTACTGTGTCAGCGGGTCTGCCGCGCTGTCGTGCATGACGTGCACCCGGGCCGCCAAATGCACCACCACACTGACACCGGCAAGTGCCGTCAGCCAGCGGGTGTGCGCATCCAGCGCGCCCATGTTGACGCACTCCAGCCCGGGCACACCAGCGCTGTCGGACCGCACCGCCGCGCGCACGGCAATGCCCCGACTCAGGAGTTGCGGGCACAAAGACCGACCGACAAAGCCATTGGCTCCGGTAACAAGGACTTTCATGCCCATCGCAAGCGCCGCAGTTGCCGATAAACCGTTGAAGAAAAAAACCGCAACATGCTCATCACATGCCATCGCAAATATCGGATGTTGCTGTGGCTAAGACGCTGTGCATGATGAACGATAGGGCTTGATGGACACAAAATGGCCTGAAATCCGGACAATTTCAGCCTGGCACATATATCGACATCTTCATAGTACAAAAAGTAATCTTCATCAAATCCGTTCAAACCCTCAAACACCGACCGTCTGAACATCATAAACATCCCGCCCACCCAATCTGGATGAACCAGATCAAATCCAGGAGAGTAGTCTCGTTGCGGAAACCTGGCGAAGACTTTTTTGAGAATTTTTTTTGGCGTTGGAAATGTTCTGATACTGTCTTCAACTTCGCCAGATGGTCCATACACCAGTGGCGCCACAACGCCCACCTGAAGATTGGCAAAGCAGCCCAGCAGAATAGAAAAAGGGCTGACATCAAAGCGAATATCCGGATTGACAACACAAAAATAGCTGCCTCTGGCAACACTGAACGCATGATTATGGTTGGAGCCAAATCCTTTTGGTTTCAAATTTCTGATGATGATGACAGGATAAAAAAAATCAGCGCAATCAAAAGGCAGACTTTCATCAATATTGAGTGTAAGAAACAATTCAATGCGCTCGCCCTGGCAATGCTGATGGATATCTTGCATCAGCAAGGCAACCAGATCGATTTGTCCATGGCTGACGACTGAAATTGAAATGGCCACATTGGCATGGCTTGCCGGCATCTCGCTGTCGCACTTGGCGTTACACCCGAAGCTTGCCGACCCAGGCAGAAAAGGCAACGCCTCATCAAATGAAGCCCGCAGGTCCAGAATTCTTAGCAAACGCGGGTTGATCTTTTTCGCATCAAATCGCTGCTCCACCATTTGGCGACTTTGATAACCCATGGTTTCAATCAACGCGGGCTGCCTGACAAAGCGCAGCATGGCATTGGCCAGTGCAACAACATCGCGCACCGGCACCAGAAAACCATTGATGCCGTCGATCACGGTCTCGCGACAGCCCGGCACATCGGTGGTAATCACGGCACGCCCCATCGCCATCGCCTCTTGGGTGCTGCGCGGCAGCCCCTCCCGATACGACGGCAGAACATAAACGCTGGTCTCGGCCAGCCACGGCTTGACATCCACATGTCCAGGCCATTCAATGGCGTGGTCATGCACCAACTGCGCCACCTCATGCTGGCTGAGACTGCCCGGGTTGGGGTCAATCGCACCAAGCAAAATAAAACGCGTCTGTGGGTAATGTTTTTTGACAAGCCTGGCGGCCTCGGCGTATTCAATAATTCCTTTTTCCCGGAGCAGTCGTGCCGCCAGCAAGAAAGTGACTGGCCGACTGACCGGCGGTGTTGGCAACCAATAGCCAATATCGACACCAATGCCCTCCAGATGCTCAAGCTTGGCGCGGTCAACCAGTCCGGCCTGCAAAAAATCGGCACTATCATCCCGATTCAAAAAAACAACGCGATGCGCCCGAGACAAGGCCAGCCGGTAGAGAAGACCAACACCCTGGCGCAGCAATTTGCGCGACCACGACAACGACTCGCCGGTTTGCGTGAACACATAGCCCAGGCCCTCAATCATGGCGACACGGCGCGGCACACGCGCCAGCCATGCCGCCAAGGTGCCGTAAATGACAGGCTTGATAAAGTACGCCAGAACAACATTGGGCTTGAGCCTGAGCAACAACCCGGCGAGTTTGAACATATTGACCAGATCACGCAACGGACTCATGCCGGTGCGACTCAGATCAAAGTCAATCGGCATGGCACCCAAGTCGATCACCTGCCGCCGAAACTGGTCGGTGTAATCCGGTGCCAAAGCATAGACGCGCACCTTTGAAGCAACCAGATCGGCAATCAAAAGCCCGCGAAAGTTGACCAGCGAAAAAGCCTGGCTGGAAATGATGGCGATGGTTTTCATTTTTGTTCTGATTTATTATACAGATTCAACCTTGCCTGAAGACTATTCAGAAATCGCCCAATTTTTCATTGGGCTGACGAGCCATTACCAAGATGATCCTAGATTTTCTTGAAATATTATCTATTTATAAAAATGAAGTTTTCTCAATAACTCGGCCCATTCAGCTATAGTATCTTTATTAACTTCGTCCATGAATGGATGACATGTTGCCCCTGTCAACTTGCATGCAAAATCCCGCAGTGTTTTGGCCAAAAAAGCGGCACGCGAGAAAACGACATAAGGGTACATTCTCGATTGAACAAAAAAATCGTGCTGAAATCTTAAAACCGCACAACGCGTCTTCGCCAATCGCTCCCAGTCGGTTGCAGATCGCAAGCGATAGGCAAACAAAATCGCACGGTGGGTCGCAAAAGTGCTGTGACGGTAACTTCTGAGCAGGAGTTCCTGGTCTTCGCACAAAGCGGTGCCACGCGAAGAATAATGGTATTTGCGAAACCATTCAGCCTTGCCCATCCAGGTCGGATGTGGAAAATGAAATCCCAGCCAGGGCCGGTGACAAATCGCCTCATGAGACTGGCTCCAGGGGAACAAACCGGTTATTCTGTTGTTCTCGTCAATCGTCACCGCGCGGGTTGCCAGCACATCAATCGCCGGATTGGCTGTCAGCAGTTGCAATTGACACTCGAGACGGCGAGGAAACGACACATCATCGGCATCCATCCGGGCAATCCATTGGCCATGCGCTAGGTCAATGCCTTCGTTCAGTGAAGCGACCAAACCGCGATTCGGGCGCGAACAAACCCGAATCCGGGCATCACATTTCTGCCATAACGCCAGCAACGCGCCGGTTTGATCGGTCGAGCCATCATTGATGATGATGAGTTCAATATTTTGATGGGTTTGATTCAATATTGAATGAACCGCATCGGCCAGATAAATGCCGCCATTGAAGACCGGCAGAATGACGGATATCAATTGATCTGCCATCAGAGCAACACCCATTGATCAGGAATCAGATCGGCTGAACTGGGCACTGGCGCACGGAACCACTGCCGTGGCGCCACCACCATTTTTTGACTGCTCGCATTAAGCCAGGCACCCCACCAGCTAAACGTGCTGTTGGCGATAACATGATGCTTGCACAAACTCATCAACTGCATGTCAATATAGCTGTCTTCATTTTTATTATGCTCGACATACAAATGAGGACCATCAACCGCCAGATTTTCCCTGACCCACTTTGGGTCATCTGAAAATATGTAAAAGAACGGATCTGAAATTTTTGAAGCGATCAATTCAATGGCTCTTCTGTAATAGCCGACATCGCATGACTGAAAAAGTATTGCATTTTTGGCAGTTAAATAGTCACCACGCCGAACATGAAGACTGACTGCATTTTTCTCA
Organism: uncultured beta proteobacterium; assembly: GCA_903873485.1. Classification (GTDB taxonomy): domain Bacteria; phylum Pseudomonadota; class Gammaproteobacteria; order Burkholderiales; family Burkholderiaceae_C; genus Rhodoferax. The sequence goes on from CAIQOO010000080.1 coordinate 19,854, forward strand.
ATCATTTGCCGTGAAATTTGAAAATTTCTGTCCATCAATGGTGTCCTGAACGAAAAATCAGAACGGATCACAGCAGCGTGCTCCTTGAAATATTTTTCGGTTTGCCAGTACCCCGACAAATAACAATCATCCGGAATATGGCTGATGCCTGGCCAGTATTCGAAGCCGGGTTCAATGACCAGCGCACTGCTCCGAAACAAGCTGGCACCAGACCGCCTTAGCACACTTCTGACAACAGGCGAAGATTGCCAGCCAAGAAGTGATCGGATCGCGGCTTGATCGGCTAGTTCCGGTCTGCAATTGAAAACATGACCGAGTTGATAACCATGATGAAGATGGTATTGGTCAAAACCAGAGATATCAAGTTGAAAGGCTTGGTGACGCTGGATGGACAAGACACGTCCAATTGCATACTGAAACATCTGATTGCCAAGGCCACCTATAATCTGGGAAATAATCATTCCTGTCTAAAGCCCAAGAATATCGAAAAATCTTGAAAAAATTTTTCTGATGAGTTTTTTCTTCTTAATTAATGAAACCGATGGCGTCAAATCCTGCAATGCTCTTATTTTTTTAACCAAAAAATAGTCTTGAAACTCAAAGCCTTGAAAAAAAACTTCCCTGTTTGCCACACATAAATCATCCCAACCTGATTTAAGGGTTTTATGAAAAACTGCATGAACTGCCGCAAACGTTGCTAGGCTGGTGTCTTTTTTTGGACAATAGTAAAGGGTATTTCCTTGGGCATCATACTTTATCAACTGCAGATGCACGTCAAAATTATAAAGATACTCGTAGGTTACCAGAGGGTATTCAAGGTAGCCACGGCCAGAGCCAACCCGGAATACTTCAGCCATAAATGCTTCGGGATCAGGCACATGCTCGATCACATGTGAGCAAATCACATAATCAAACGCCTGATCAGCAAACGGAAACACATCACCGTTGTAAAAGTAGATCGGTTTCGCTCCAAAATCAGCCTCCTTCTGGCCGCCGCCGCGCTGCGCTATCCGGTCTTGCCCGGACGCAAAATCCAGCTCAAGAAAAGCGTCACTTCTGGGATGTGGATTGGCGCCAGGACCGATTTCAAGCACTTTGTCATGCGGGCCAATTGACTTAATTTTTTCAGGAAAAAACATGCCCGGTCCTTATTGCCTCTCGGCAACACAGTGCCAGCCAAAACAGGCCAGGTCGTCGGCGCTCTTTGACTTTCCACGTATCGCGAAATAAAGCAGGCCCAAGGCCACCAAGGGATAGGTCAATGGCCAGCACCAATCGCCATAGCGTTTCGCCATAGCAGGTAAGCGCAGCAGTTCCTGCCTAAAAAACGCAAACCAGTCTCCGTTGGCCACCAGTTCGGTGATATGCAGGTGCCGCGCCGGAAGATGGCACTCATACCAGTAACGGCTAAAACCAGACGTATAGTGGTAGGGCGCAAAGTGAACAAAAGATGCAAACGGGGCGGTAATAATCAGTTTGCCCCCAGGCTTGAGCAGCCGGGCAAATTCGTCAAGCGCTTTCAGGGCATCTGGCAGATGTTCAAATACTTCACTGCACAGAATCACGTCAAATGATGCGTCGGGTTCAGGTATCGCCACAATGTCGCAAACCAGATCAACTCCACTGGTATTCCAGGTGCCGGTTTGCAGGCCATGCGCATCGCCCTGCCCTTCATATTGGCATGCATCCTGTGACACATAATTCAGATGTGCACACAGCGGCTTGTTCCGCAGCTCGCCAGCCCCGGCATCGAGTATCCTCAAACCGGCATGAATACTTGCCAACGTTTGCGACAACCACCGATTGCGGTTGTCTTCATTGGCATTGGCGCCTGACAACTTTTTGAAGTATTGCTTCATGCGTCGTTTCTTACTGCTTGACAAAGGTAAAAATGCCCAGCGAGTAGCGCAGTTTGCCTAAATTGTCAAAATCTTGTTCCGATCCGGCCGAATGAAACAGGGTTCGACTGGCATCTATCCACGAAAACTCCGTCAGTGACAACCCCTGCGTACCCGCCAATTCAACCAGTTTGTGGGGGTCGAAGATACGATGCGCGTTGAATTCAACGCACGCCTTGCCAACCGGGACAGATAAATAAAACAGGCCACCATGTTTCAGCAAGGCTGCCATATTTTTCAGTCCGGCAATATACCCATCGACATCAACCGGATCGCCATAACGACCCAGTCCAAAGTGCTCCAGCGCATGCAGGCAGGATACAGAATCACAATAATCCCGGTGGCAACCTTCGGCATTCATCAAGTCAGCTTGCTTGAATATGACACCCGGAATTGCAAACGATACGGGCCGAATGTCAAATATTTCAATGCTGCGAAAACTGGCTACATGCGCCACAAAGCCATCGATTCTGGAGCCGATATCAACATGTTTATCCGGATCATTGGCGTAAATTTTCTGTGCAACGAAAATATCCTGCAAAAAATATTCATTGCTCGTTGTGCCACCTTCTTCATGCCAGTCTGACAAGCAAGGAAGATAGTTGAGCTTTCCCTCATATTTTTTGGAAAATTGAAATATGTCAATGATGTAACGGGGAATTCCCCTGATGGAACGAAACAAGCGCCTTGGATCAAATCCAAACTGCATTACAAGTATCCAGTATAATTTTCTGAATATTTCTCTCAATTTAATACCTTTTTATCCAATCCAGGCTAACAGCGAACCCAATCGCATTGATCACAATCCAGCCAAATGCAGCACCCTGCACACCATGCAGCGAAACAAGAAAAGGAATCACCAACACCGCCAGAGCCAAAGACAAAATATTGACAAAAAGTATTTTGTCAACTCTTTTAAAAACCATCCAGTTCATGTATCCAATATTGTAAAAAGCATTCAAGGCTGTTCCCGCAAGCAACATGGACAACACCGGATAAACAACAGCAACCGTCTGCTCATGTCTGATCCATGCCATTAAAAGCCATTTTCCGAAGATCGCAAAAATGACAGAGCATACGATCACCAGCAAGAATATCAATTTGGTCAGGCTGATATTCAGTTGTCTCAATCCGGCAGAATTTTCCCGCAACTGAATCGCCCTTGGCAGCATGGCCTGCACCAATGGATAAACCAACTGGAGCATGCCGGTGGCCACCACCGATGCCATGGCGTAAAAACCAAACTGCTCAAGTGGCGCTATCCGGCTCAAAATAATTTTATCCATCTGCACCGTCAGCGCCCCCAGCAGCGTGACGCCGGACATGCTGGCAACCAGCCGCCAGACCGGCTGCAGATCGGGCGCATTCCATTGGACCTGGCTGCGCCTGATCCCCACGGCAGCCCAGGCAAACCGGCCTCTCGCCAGGGTTTCGAGCAAGGCCATTGCCGCATGCCACAGCAAATAGGCCAGCACACTCGGCCAAGCCAGCACCACCGCCACGCCGCCGGCATGCCGCAGCAGGGACGCCACCAGAACAATGCCGTTTAAAGTGACCTGCGACTGAATGCCTACCAGCAAGCTGCGGTAGATCGATCCCGGAAACTGAACCGCAAAGATGACGGCAGCCCCGGTGATGGCGGTTCTTCCCAAGGATGCCGATGCACTGTCGAGATGAAGCCAATGCAACACGATGACATCGGCCAGTAACCAGGTGAACGTGCCGGCGGCCAATCCAGACAGCCAGTAGATGCGCTCAAAGCCAAACAACAAGCTTGCGGTGTTGCGGCGACCTGCGGCGGTTGCGGCATGCCGAACCGTCACTTCCCGCACCAGCGCCTGGCTCATGCCGGCATCCAGCAAGCCCAGCAGCGCCTGCAGCATCACCACAAAGCTGATCAAGCCAAACTGTTGCGCGCCGAGTGCGCCCAAATACCATGGCAAAGCCAGCACCGGAGCCAGCACTGCGGCACCGGTGCCCAGGTAATTGGCAAGAATGTTCCTTTTCAACATCCTTGGCAACAAACCGGGTTGCGCCCAACCGATGGCACCTGGAGCTGGGTCAGGATGATCTCGCTGCAACAGGCCACAGACGTACTTTCTTGGTGGTTTTACGGAACTTGACAACTTGGCCCGGCAAGCATTTTGCCCAACCGAAAGGCTCGCTTTTGAACAGCATGCGATTGCCTGCCTGCTGCAGGCCGAGGCGCTTGGCAGCCGGATGGCTCGATTATCTGGCGCATTTTGCCAAAGCAGCGACTGGCAGCCGGTTCTGCCGAACACTTATGCTTGAGGGGCACAAACCCGTGCGTCGGCTGAAAACGGCCCGGTGAATTAGAAAGATGCACCTACACCCCAAGCGCCCGGCACTCTACATTACGGCCAGATTCAGGCCATTCGGCCTGCAATTGAAACCATTGAACCCAACCGGAGCAACCACCATGGTCACCAAACTCAAAAAAACCACTGCATCCAGCAAAGAAACCGCCACCAAAAAATCAGCAACACCCTTGACCGGCTCAGTGAAAGACTCGGCGCAACAAATCTGGCAAGCCGGTCTGGGTGCCTTCACCAAGGCACAGGTCGAGGGCAGCAAGGCCTTTGAATCGCTGGTCAAAGAAGGGGTCAGTTTCCAGCGCAAGACACAATCTGCCGCTGAAGAAAAAATCACCGAAGCCACCCAGAAGATGTCCAGCATGGCCACCGACATATCGTCCAAGGCATCGGGTCAGTGGGACAAGCTCGAAAACATTTTTGAAGACCGTGTCGCCAAAGCCTTAAATAAGCTCGGTGTCCCCTCGGCCAAAGACATCAGTGCCCTGATCGCGCGCATTGACGAGTTGAATGCCAGCGTGAAAAAACTCACCCCAGTCGCCGCCCCCGCCAAGGCGAGCGCCAAGCCGCAAGAAGAAACCGCCAAACCCGCTGCCACCCCGAAACCCGTGGCTGCAGCCAAACCTGCCGCCAAAAAAGCCGCAGCGCGTAAGTCCGCAGCGCCAGCAGCCGCGCCAGTTGAGGAAAACCCTGTAGAAAAATAGCCCGCCCGGTCTTAAACTTGATCCCATGAAACAAAAAGCACCGCACTCCCCCAAGATTGCATTGGCACTGGCAGGCGGTGGCCCCTTGGGCGCCATTTATGAAATTGGCGCGATGTGCGCGCTGCAAGAGTCGCTGCTCGGGCTTGACTTCAATCGCTTGCAGCATTATGTCGGGGTGTCTGCCGGTGGTTTTATTGCCGCCGGCCTGGCCAACGGCATCACGCCGCAAGGATTGTTTGAACTGTTCATAAAAGATCGCAAGCATCAAACCGAGGCGTTTGATCCCGCCTGGCTGCTCAGGCCGGCATTTGCCGAATTTTTTGCCCGCTCGCTGCTGTTGCCGGAACTGCTCTTTGCAAGTGCCTGGCACAGCATGCTGGGGCGCAGCACCCTGATGCGGGTGATCGAGCGGTTTGGTCCGGGTTTGCCGACCGGCATTTTTTCAAATGCGCAAATCGACATCGAACTGGCCCGGCTGTTTGCCCGACCCGGGCGCAGCAATGATTTTCGCCAGCTCAAAAGCCGCCTGACCCTGGTTGCCACCCATCTCGACAGCAGCACGGCGGTGGCTTTTGGCCGCCCCGGCTGGGATCATGTTCCGATCTCCAAGGCGGTGCAGGCCAGCGCCGCGCTGCCGGGGCTTTTTCCCCCGGTCAAGATTGACGGTCAGCATTTTGTCGATGGCGCGCTGATCAAGACCATGCATGCCTCGATTGCGCTCGACGAAGGCGTTGACCTGATGATCTGCATCAATCCACTGGTGCCGTTTGATGCCACCGCACCGCTGGCCACCCCTGACCGGACCTTGCCCTGGACCGCGCCAGCACCGATTCCCAGCATTGTCGAAGGTGGCCTGCCGGCGGTATTGAGCCAGACCTTTCGCTCGCTGATTCATTCCCGTCTGCTGCTTGGCCTGAAAGGCTACGAGCAGGCTTACCCCAACACCGACATCGTGCTGATTGAACCCAACCACCGCGACCCCGAGCTTTACCTGGCCAATACCTTCAGCTACAGCCAGCGTCGCCATCTGGCCGAACATGCCTACCAGCAAACCCGCCAGATGTTGCGGTCAAACCAGACCAACCTGAGCACCAAGCTCGGTTACCACGGCATCACGCTCAACCACGCCATGCTCGACGATGCCCGGCGCCACCTTTGCCCCCCCAAGAACCCACCCACCCGCGTGGCGCAGGCACTGACCAAACTGCACCACGTCATGAACACGCTAAGCCAGGTGGTAACACCCCCTGCCCTTGAGCTTGTGCCAACATGGTGAAAAAGGCACCGCGGCGGACCGCCGAACGTATTCTGGAAGTCACCCTGACGCTGTTTAACCGCTTTGGCGAGCCCAACGTCTCCACCACCCTGATTTCTGCCGAACTCAACATCAGTCCGGGCAACCTGTACTACCACTACCCGGCTAAAGACGAGTTGATCAATGCCTTGTTCAACCGGTTTGAGCATGCACTGGGTGAGCTGCTGAACGCCAGCGACGATGTGCGCAACGTCGAAGATGCCTGGTTTTTCATGCACACGCTGTTTGAACTGATCTGGCAATACCGCTTTTTGTACCGCGACCTCAATGACCTGCTGAGCAAGAACCGGCGTCTGGAAACCCATTTTCAACTGATTCTGAAAAACAAGACACGCGCCATCAAGGCCATGCTCGACGGCATGCGCCGGGGCGGTGCGCTGCAAATTGATTCCCGCGAAATCGAGGCCACGGCAACCAGCATGGTGGTGGTGCTGACTTACTGGCTGAGCTATGAATATGTGCGGGACCCGCGCAACGCGCTGGAGGTCAACAACGCACAAGCAGCACTGCTGCGCGGCGCACAACATGTTCTGAATCTTTTGGCACCTTACCTCGAATCTGGCCAGCGCGCCCACCTGATCGAACTGGCAGATGCCTACAATAAAGCATAACGTTTGAAAAAATTGCAGGAGTCAACTATGGCCAGATGGACCGCCTTTCCTTATGCTGGCGAATACAACTTTGATGCGACCGCCGTCAAGAAAAAATGGCCCCGGCTGCACGCCGGGGACCTCGAACCCCTGCCGCAAGACACCAGCCTGCTTGATGCCTGGGCACATTTTCACAACGGCGAGTTTTACAAGGCCACGGCACTGGGCCTGAGTCTGGGGCTGTCCGGCCTGAACGTGGCCAACAAGGCCACCTGCGTTTATGCCACCTACCTGGAAAAGCATGAAGACCAGCGCCTGGCCCTGTTTCTTGAAGTGGCCGGTCGTGCTGAAGAGCAAACCAAGCGCGAACCGCAGAATGTCAATGCCCATTATTGGCGCGCCTACGCGCTCGGTCGCTACAGCCAGGGCATCAGCGTGGCCAAGGCGCTGGCGCAGGGGCTGGGCAGCAAGGTCAAAACCAATCTTGAAAACGTCATCAAACACCAGCCCAACCATGCCGACGCCCATGTCGTGCTGGGCAATTTTCATGCTGAGATCATTGACAAGGTCGGCTCCCTGATTGGTGCCATGGCCTATGGCGCCAACCGGGACACCGGGCTTCGGCTGTTTGCCAAAGCGCTGCAACTCAATGTCGATTCAGCTTATTGCCTGGTCGAATATGCCCGGGCCATTTTGATGATCGATGGCGAAAAAATGATGGATGAGGCCACCCGCCTTTACCAGTTGGCCGCCAGTGTCAACCCGATTGATGCTCTGGAACGGCTTGAAGTCGAAATGGCCAAGACCGAGCTGGAAGACTGAGCGCCTGCCAATCGAGAAATAGAAGGCTTTTTAGCCTCCAGCCCTTGTGCAGCAAGCGCTGATAGCTATTTTAAATATAGCAAATCAATCCTCCCATGGCAGCATCAGGGTCAGCAGGCTGAGTTTTTCAAACTCGGGCGCAAACTGGTCAATGATGGCTTGCGGGTCTGAGCACAGTGTGGTGTCGCTGATGATGCCAAACTGCACGCCGCCGCCGTAGCTCAAGATCGATACCCCCAGACCGACGCTGCCGGTCTGCGGCACCCAGAACAGCGCCTGATCCAGCGTGGAGCCACAAAACTTCATCTTTTCACGCGGCCCGGGCACATTGGTCATGACCGCCGTGGTCTTTTTCGAAAACAGGTTCAGCATCGCGTCCTGCACCGGCTTGACCAGCACCCCGGCAACTGCCAGCAGGCCAAAAGCCAGCAGCGGCTGCATGCTGCCCTTGAGTTCAGACATGCGCCGGCGCACTTCATAAACCCGGGCAATCGGGTTGTCGATCCCCAGCGGCAACACCACCGGAGCCAGTCCAAACTGGTTGCCCAGCTTGTAGGCTTGCGACATCGGGCGCAGGTTGACCGGCACCATGGCACGGATCTCCTTGCCCATCACGGCATCGCCAAAACCCTTCAGGTACTGCGCCACGGCCCCGGCCACGCAAGCCAGCAACACATCATTGATGGAGCAGTGCAGCGCCTTGCTGACGGCGCGCACCTCGTCGAGCGGCAACGGCTGGCACCAGGCCACCCGTTTGGCAGCCCCCGGCGTACCCTTGAGGCGGGTTGGTGAATCGTCCGCCATCAGCACCAGCGCCGCGCCATCACGCAGCACCTGATAAGCCAGCCGCGCCAGGTCGGCGGAACCGGCGCGGCCCTTGTTGTAGCCGCTTGCCAGCCATTTTTCGAGCACATTGCGCGGATCACCAATGGCCTCAAAAGCATGCACCGCACCCTCCCCGGCGGCTTCGAGCGCCTTGATGGCGACCACCGTCAACGGCTCGATCACGGTATGCGACATCCACTCTTCAGCCGCTTCCCAGCCATGTGGATGGTCTGCTGGCATCGGTCGCAGCGGCGGGTCAATGCCACCATCGACCAGCGTCTGAATCACCGAAATCAGCGCCAAACCATCGGCGATGCAATGGTGAATGCGCACCAGCAAGGCCGAGCCGCCATCAAAATGCTCCACCAGCCGAAAATCCCATAACGGATGGCGCATGTCCAACGGCTGCATCGCCAGTTCACCCAGGCGCTGCTGCAGGGCCTGTTGCGGATTTATTTTGGCGGCAACCGGCAGCTTTTCAAGCAGCACATGGCGCTTGATCTGGAACTGAAGGTCGGTGACCCAGTTGGCGCCGGTGGCATCGAGCTGTACGCGCTGCGAAAACCGGGGATATTTGAGCAGGCGCTCTTCAATGCGCTCACACACGGCCCGGTAAGTCACGCCCGGCTGGATGATCCAGACCCCCATGATCATCATCAGGTTGCTGGGACAATCCATGCGCAGCCAGGCGGTATCGACACGGCTCATGCGTTCAACGGTAAAAGTGGGTTGCGGGTGGGTCGGCATAAAGATTCAGTTCAACTCGGGTTTTTGGGAATATTCCCTATTTTGTCGGCAAATCGGACCGTAAGATAGCTGTGCATTACCCTCGTGCCCTTGTTCAAAACCCTTTCGGAGATTATTTTTCATGCCCAACCTGACAAGCAAATTTGAAGCCGCAGTGGCCAATTCCAAAAATTTGAGCCAGCGCCCCGACAACCTGACGCTGCTCAAGCTCTATGCCCTTTACAAACAGGCCAGCAGCGGTGACAACACCGACAAGAAACCGGGCTTCACCGACATGGTCGGTCGCGCCAAATGGGATGCCTGGAATGCCCTCAAGGGCACCGCCAGCCAGGATGCGATGCAGCAGTACATTGATCTGGTTGCGTCGCTGAGCTGATCAAACCGGCTTGCGGGTCCGCGCCCGTGCGGCTTTTGGCGGGTGGTCGGTGCCGGGGGCCAGCAGGATGTCGAGGTTTTTCACAATCTCGGCCTCAATCGTGTGCTTGAACGCACCCATCAGAAAGCCGAGCTGGGCACGCAGTTCAAAGTGCGCTTTGGTCACCCGCAAACTGCCGGTGACCCCGGCGCGCGAAAAATCGACCTCGTCTTCGGTCTTGCCCTCGGTGTAGCTGCAGGTCATGCCGAACTCGGCCTCCACCTGCTCTGCCCATTTAAAGGCAATTTTGCGGGCTTTCGACAAGCCCAATGCATGTTCCCGAACGATATGTAAGTCAGCCAAGTTGTTGCTCCTTTGCCCATTGATGCAGTTGCCCGGCACGCTTGGGCGCCGGCAGTTTGGCCAATTGTCGGACAGCCGCATAAAACCGCCGCCAGTCACGCCCCTGCCGCGCAAACAAGGCTTCAAAACCCGGCACCAGGTCATCGTAAGCCGCCTGCGCGCCAAAGGCCGCATTATTTGCCTGTGCCACCCAGGCATCAAAGCCGCTGTAGCCACCCCATTGCTTTTTCAGTTCTGCATAGGCCGCCCTGAAATCCCTCATTACTTCATTTTTCATAGCTAACAGCACAGGTCTGTCAAGGGCTACAGGCGTTTTTTCCATATAAACCAGGGCCAGTTGACGGCGCGTGGCGCGGGTCAGCGCAGCAAACGCCCGGCGCCGCTGTGCCTGTTGCCAGTGACTGGCCTGCGCCGCCGGCGTGGCCTGTGCCGCCAGCCACTGCGCCAGCCCGAGGCGCTCCACCGCCGTGGCAAACGACTCGTTGAAGGCGGTGTCGTCGGCCACATACAGCACCTGGTGCGCCAGTTCGTGAAACATCAGGCGTGCCAGTTCGCCGTCCGGGTCATGGATCAAGCTGCTCAGCAGCGGGTCGCCACCGGCCCAGTTCAGCCAGCCCAGCGTGGAATAGGCCGGCACCCCATAAACACTGACCTCCAGGCCCTGCGCACGCAGCCCGTCGGCCAGCGCCCGGGCCTCGGCCTGATCAAAATAACCACGGTAGCCGACGCAGCCTGCCACCGGAAAACACCAGGTTTTCAGCGTCAATGACAACTCGGGCGCAGCCACCACATTCCACACCACATAGCGGCCGGGCAGTTCGGCAAAGCGCTGGTAGCTGGCGTTGTCGGGCAGGTGCAAATCGGTGACGGCGTAGCGGCGGATCGACTGCGCCAGCAGCAGCCGGTCACGCAAATGCGCCGGGGTTTGCGGGCTGGCCAGCCATTGTTCAATCGGCCGCGCCGCCTGCATCAGCTTGACATGGCCGCTGACCGACTGCCAGTAGTAAGCGGTGTCGGCACAGCCCGCCAGCAACAGCCCAGCCAGCAGCAAACAAGTAACATGCACAAATCGATGCAAAGGCCAGAACATGCTTTACAAATTCAAATCAAAAAATCACGGTGACGTGATTATGTTGCAGCCCAACGGGCAGCGTCTGCTGGAGATCATTGGCAAGCACAGCGCCGCCGAACCCAGCCGCAAAGGCATTTTGCTGCCGGCGCAGATGCCGCAGGCACTGGCCGCACTGTCAACCGCGATAGCCGATGACGAGGCCGCCCGGCACGCGGCGATCATCCAGGCGCAGGCAGACAGCCAGCCGCCACCGCGTTTTGAGGCGGTCAGTTTGCGCCAGCGTGCGCTGCCCTTCATCGACATGATCCGCCACTGCCAGTCGACCGACGAGGCCATCACCTGGGGGGTCTAGCCAAACCTAGGTCATGACGCTCTGTTTTAATATGACAAATCAGCCTCCAGCCTTTATCGGCAAAGCCTTGGCAGCTATCTATTCAATACCATGACAACACCCCAAAATCCCCCAGTTTTCCGCCGCGCCGCAGCACCTTCGGCCAAAGCGCCAATCCCGCATGGGCAAACCAACACCGCCGCCATCGGCCCCAACGGCACGCTGCGCCTGAACAAGCGCATGGCCGAGCTGGGCCTGGCATCGCGCCGCGAGGCGGATGACTGGATTGCCAAGGGCTGGGTCAAGGTCAATGGCCGGGTGGCCGAGATGGGCATGCAGGTAGCACCCGATGTGCAGATTGAGATTGACCGGCAGGCACAGGGCCAGCAGGCCAACCAGGTCACCGTGCTGATCAACAAGCCGCTCGGGCTGGTCAGCGGCCAGGCCGAAGACGGCCACCAGCCGGCCATCACGCTGGTGCAGCCGCAAAACCGCTGGTCCGAGGACAATGCGCGTTTCTTTTTTCACCCCAGTCACCTCAAAAGTCTGGTGCCAGCCGGTCGGCTCGACATTGATTCGACTGGCCTGCTGGTGCTGACCCAAGACGGTCGGGTGGCGCGCCAACTGATTGGTGAAAACGCCGGCATGGAAAAAGAATACCTGGTGCGGGTGATGTACACCGGCATCATCAACACGCTGGCCGCCACATCGGCTGCGGCCACCCATGCTGCGCGCCCGCTGGCGCGGGCACCAATGCAGCCAGGCCAGCCCGCTGGCAGCAGCGCCGCCGCCGCCCGGCACCCGGCGCCGCCCACCCAGCTCAGCCGCATTGACGATGACGACCCGGTCAGCCTGGATGTCCAGTCGGTGTTTCCGGCCGACCAACTGGCCTTGCTGCGCTTTGGCCTGAGCCTGGACGGGCAAGCCCTGAAGCACGCCAAAGTCGAATGGCAAAACCCCGAGCAACTGCGCTTTGTGCTGACCGAGGGAAAAAAACGCCAGATTCGCCGCATGTGCGAGCTGGTTGGCCTGAAAGTGGTGGGCCTCAAGCGGGTTCGCGTGGGCAAGGTCATGCTGGGCAATTTGCCACTCGGCCAGTGGCGCTACCTGGCACCGCATGAGCGGTTCTGAGACCGGCCACAAGTGTCGGTTTTTTCAAGTTATTTGCCACTGCACCACCACCCATGGCGAGCCAGCCATGATGCAAACGGCTCGCCCCAAAAGTTATGATCAGGGTGCCCACGCCGATGGGTGCTGTTGCCGGGTGCAGCAGCAACAATATGACCCTTTCTCTCTTTTCAGGAAACGCATGAAATTCATCTCCCGCAGTTTGTCCGGTCTGGCTTTTGCTGCCAGTCTGGCTTTTGCCTGGCCCGCCCAGGCGGTTGAAAAAGTCAATATCGGTGTTGTTACCGGACCGACTTTTGTCCACACCATTGCCTCGCAAAAATTCAAGGAAGAAGTGGACCGTGCCCTGCCCGGAAAATATGACGTGGTGATTCATCACTCGGCCGCGCTGGGCAGCGAAACCCAGGTGTTGCAGCAACTGCAGCTTGGCACAGTGCAGATGAGTGTCTGCACCACCGGCCCGATCGAAGCCTTTGTGCCCGAAATCAAGGCGCTCGAACTGCCATTTTTGTTCAGTTCGTATGAGGCCACCGACAAGGTGCTCGACGGCCCGATTGGGCAGGACCTGCTCAAGCGTTTTGACAAAGCTGGCCTGGTTGGCATGCATTTTCTGGACAACGGTTTTCGCAACCTCACCAACTCCCGTCAGCCGGTCAAAAACCCGGATGATGTCAAGGGCATGAAGATCCGCACCATGGAGTCGCCCACCCATTTGGCGATCTGGCGCGCCATTGGCGCCAATCCGACCCCGATGGCCTGGCCGATCACCACCCAACTGCAGCAAGGCGTGCTCGATGGTCAGGAAAACCCGATTTCGGTGATTTCTGCCGGCAAGCTCAATGAAGCCGGGCAAAAGTACCTCTCGCTGACCCGCCATGTTTATTCCGCGCTGGTGTTTGTCGGCAGCAAGGCGTTCATCGACAAACTGCCCGCCACCGACCGCAAAGTCTTCATGGATGCCGCCAAAGTGGCAGCCCAGGCTGGCCGGCGTTTTGTCCGCGACAACGAGGCCAGCCAACTCGCCGCCCTCAAAACCGCCGGCATGCAGGTGGTCGATGCCCCGGACCTGGCCGCCTTTCGTGCCAAAACCGAGCCGGTTTATGCCTCTTTGAGCGGCGACGCCAAAAAGATCGTTGAAGAGATTCGCAAGACGCTCAAGTAATTGCTGTGCCAGCATGGCGGGCGGGCCGCCGGCTTGCGTCCGTTCTTTCACAACGGAAAATTCATGAATTTTCATCATCGACTGGCGGCCCTCAGCGAGCGGGTCAACCACTGGGTTGAACGCCTGCTGCTGCTGGCAGGTGTGGCCATTTCACTGATTTTGTTCGTCCAGGTGCTGGCGCGTTATGCCGGGCATTCGTTGAGCTGGTCAGAAGAAATTGGCCGTTACCTGCTGGTCGCCACCACATTTCTGGGGGCCAGCGTGGCTTACAAGCGGGCGCACTTTATTGGCCTGGCCGGTGTTGGCGCCCGCTTTGGGCGGCTGGCAGAGCACATCATCTTGCGCGGCTTGCAGTGGCTGACGCTGGCCTGTTTTGGCCTGATCACCTGGTACGGGGTGATTTACACGCTCAAGTCCTGGGACCAGACCTCGACCGCCGTGCAGATGCCGATGTCGCTGCCGATTGCCGTGCTGCCCTTGTCGGGCGCGATTTTTTTGCTGCATATTCTGGTTGATCTGGGCAAACCCCGCCGCCCGGCGGACAAGGCCGACGCACCATGATCATCATGCTGGCATTTGGCCTGATGTTTGCGCTGATGGCCCTGGGGCTGCCAATTGCCCTGTCGATTGGCCTGCCTGCCATCGGCCTGATCGTGACACCCGGCGTGTTTCCAGACACCGTCACGCTGGCGGCGCTTGGGCAAACCGTGGTGCAGCAGTTGTTTTCCGGGGTCGATTCGTTTGATCTGCTGGCGGTGCCGCTGTTCATGATTGCCGGTGCCATCATGGAAGTCGGCGGCATTTCGCGCCGGCTGATTGATTTTTGCAACAGCCTGGTCGGCTGGGCACCGGGTGGCCTGGCGGCGGCCGCGATCGTCGCCTCGATGATCATTGCCGGCATTTCAGGCTCGGCAGCGGCGGACACGGCAGCGATTGGCGCAGTGGTCATTCCGGCGATGATCCGCCAGGGCTACCCGCCCGCCTTTGCTGCAGCGGTGGTGGCGGCGGGTGGCTCCATTGGCATCATCATTCCGCCGTCGATTCCAATGGTGATTTTTGGCTTCATGACGAATATCTCGACATCGCAGTTATTTGCTGGCGGCATGCTGGTCGGGGTATTGCTGGGGCTGTCCTTTATCGCAGTGGCCGTCTGGATTTCATGGCGCAAAGGCTACGGCGAACGCAGCCGGTTCACCTGGAACGGGGTAGCCATGACTGGCCGGGCGGCGGCCTGGTCGCTGGGCGCGCCGATTGTGGTGCTGGGCGGCATTCTGAGCGGCATCGTGACGGTCACCGAAGCGGCCGCGCTGGCAGTGTTTTACGCCCTGCTGGTGGGCAGCGTGATCAACCGCGAACTGGCCTGGAAAGATTTGCCCGGCCTGATCATCAAGTCACAAGTAGCGGCCGGCGGCATTTTGTTCATCATCGCCATGGCGAAAATTTTTGGCTGGCTGCTGGCGATGCAGCAGGGTGCGCGGCTGCTCGATGTGTTTGTCAATTCGCTGTCGTTGCCCCCCACCGGCTTGTTGCTGCTGGTGATGGGCTTGCTGCTGGTGGTCGGCTGCGTGATGGAAACCACCGCCGCGTTGCTGCTGCTGGTGCCGGTGCTGGCGCTGCTGACACCGCAAATGATGGTTGATCCGGTGCAGTTTGGCGTGCTGGTGGTGGTGAATCTGGCAATTGGCATGCTGACACCGCCGGTCGGCATTTGCCTGTTTGTCAGTTGCGGCATTGCCAATGTGTCGCTGGGCAATATTTCGCGTGCCGTGATGCCGTTGCTGGCGGTTGCGATGTTTGACTTGCTGATCGCCGCCTTGTGGCCACCGCTGACGATGTGGCTGCCAACGCTGTTTTACCGCTGAAGGAAACCTGCGATTGAACCTGGCTGACATCCGCCAGCCGCATGACTGACTCAGGAGTAGCTATATTTATGATAGCTTCTAGCGCTTGCTGTATAAGGGCTAGCGGCTTAAATGGCTTATAAATTTGGCAGAACCTATGGGTCCGCATCGCGCAGCCAGGTGGCCGACACGATGCAAGTCGGTGCCAGAGCACGCCGGGGCGTTATAGTCATCCCACCTGATTGGCACCATCTTGGTGCAGTTGGCCGTTTTTTGAAACGGAAAAGTGCATGCACCACAGAGCAGCGTGTGGTTGATTCAAACCGGGTGATGTTGGTGCCTGGTGATGTTGAATCAGGAAACGCCGCCCATCGATGCCTTGCCTGATCAGCAGCGGTTTTGGCACGACTCATGCTTGGGTTGAGTTGTAATACTTTCATTTACCAAATAACTGCCCGGCAAGACAGCCAACACGGTTTCTGATTTTCCAAACAGGCCGACTGGCCAACCATGAAAGCGAGCGAAATGACAGATTATGAAATCGTCCGTCGGGAAGACTTCTCCGACGTGACCTACCTGCTTGAAGTGCGCCACCCGATGATGGCCAAAGCTGCCCGGCCCGGCCAGTTTGTCATCGTCATGCTCAACGAGCAGGGCGAGCGGATTCCGCTGACGATTGCCGACTTTGACCAAGAGCAGGGCACCATCACGCTGGTGATCCAGGCGGTCGGCAAGACCACCCGGCAGATGCAGCAGGAATGCCAGGTTGGCACCTCGCTTTATGCGCTGGTAGGACCTATGGGCATTCCAAGCCCGATCAGCCACGCCAAAAAGGTGCTGTGCGTCGGCGGCGGGCTGGGCGTGGCACCGGTCTTTCCGCAAGCCCGCGCCTTCAAGGAAAAAGGAGCTTATGTGATTGGCGTGCTGGGCTTTCGCAACAAGGACCTGGTGTTCTGGGACGACCGCTTCAGCCACTATTGCGATGAACTCATCATTTGTACCGACGACGGTTCGGTCGGCATCCAGGGCCGGGTCACCGACGGCATTTTGCAGGCGATAGCCAGCCACCCCGACATTGATGAAGTCGTAGCCATTGGCCCGCCAATCATGATGCAAAGCTGCGCCGAAACCACCCGACCATATCGGATCAAGACCATGGTCAGCCTGAACCCGGTGATGGTCGATGGCACCGGCATGTGTGGCGGCTGCCGGGTCAAGATCGGTGGCGAGGTGAAATTTGCCTGCGTTGACGGACCGGACTTTGACGGCCATCTGGTGGACTTTGACGACCTGATGACGCGCCTGCGCCGCTACACCAAGGTCGAGCGCAAGGCGCTTGATCACTGGGAAAAAAGCTGCAACTTGCACAAGTCCATCGTCAGCAACATGGCAGCGGCAAGCCCGGCGTAAACCGCCTTATCCGTGCGCCTTGCCGCCACGCGCTTCTTGCGTTTGGGCAGGTGTGCATGCAGTTTTCACATTCAACGGTAGTTACCCATGGCGAAGAAAAAAACCATCCGCTCCATTCCCCAGGAGCGCACCCCGATGCGCGAGCAAAGCCCCGCCGTGCGCGCCAAAAACTTTGAAGAAGTCGCCTGCGGCTACCACCCGCTTGAAGCCATGCGCGAGTCCGAGCGCTGCCTGATGTGCCCGGACCAGCCCTGTGTCTCGGGCTGCCCGGTTGGCATCGACATTCCCGGCTTCATCAAAAAAATCAATGAAAAGGATTTGCGCGGCGCCTATGACATCCTGACCGAAACCAGCCTGCTGCCGGCCATCTGTGGCCGCGTCTGCCCGCAGGAAAACCAGTGCGAAGGGGTGTGCACGGTGGGCGAATCGCTGGAGCCGGTGGCCATTGGCCGGCTGGAGCGCTTTGTAGGGGACGCCGCCATCCAGGCCGGCTGGGCCAATATCCCGTACATCCAGCCTAATCACTTCAAGGTCGGCATTGTCGGCTCCGGCCCGGCTGGCATGGCCTGTGCTGCCGACATGGCCAAGGCCGGTTGTGATGTGACGGTGTTTGAGGCCTTCCATCAGCCCGGCGGGGTGTTGAAATACGGCATTCCCGACTTTCGCCTGCCCAATGCGGTGATTGATGCCGAAATTGGCAATCTGACCAAACTCGGGGTCAAGTTTGAGTGCAATACCCTGGTCGGTCGGCTGTTCACGCTGGAGCAGATGGTGTCCGAGATGGGCTTTGACACGGTATTTGTCGGTGTTGGGGCTGGATACCCGACCATGCTGGGCATTCCCGGTGATTCCCTCAACGGCGTGTTGTCGGCCAACGAATTGCTGACGCGCTGCAACCTGATGCGGGCCAAGGAATTCCCGAGTTTTGACACGCCGCAGCCGATTGGCAAGCGGGTGGCGGTGGTCGGTGCCGGCAACACCGCGATGGATGCGATGCGGGTCTGTCTGCGCCTCGGTGCCGAAAAGGTCTATTGCATTTACCGGCGCTCGCGCAAGGAGGCACCGGCGCGTGCCGAAGAGGTTCACCATGCCGAGCAGGAAGGGGTCGAGTACCACTGGCAAACCCATCCGGTGGCGATTCTGGACGATGGCCACGGCAATGTGCGCGGCATGCGCTGTGTGCGCATGGAACTTGGCGAACCCGATGCGTCGGGTCGGCGGCGCCCGATTGAACTGCCCGACAGTGAATTTGATTTTGAAGCCGATTTGATTGTCTATGCCA
Organism: uncultured beta proteobacterium; assembly: GCA_903873485.1. Taxonomy (GTDB): domain Bacteria; phylum Pseudomonadota; class Gammaproteobacteria; order Burkholderiales; family Burkholderiaceae_C; genus Rhodoferax. The sequence continues at coordinate 38,032 of CAIQOO010000080.1, forward strand.
TCGGCACCAATGCCAACCCGATCATGGGCCAGACCTCAAAGATTGCCCTCAACAAATGGGGTTACATCCAGACCGACACCGGTCTTGCCACCTCACTGGCCGGCGTGTTTGCCGGTGGCGACATCGTCACCGGCGCCGCCACGGTAATCGAGGCGATGGGGGCCGGTCGCCGGGCTGCTGCCAGCATGAAGGCCTATCTCGGCATCCGCGACAGCGCCCGACCTTTCGACAGCGGTGGCGACAAGCTGTTTGGCATCGACCTGCGGGAACGCAATTTTGCGCGTGTGCGCGTGGCTTGAATGGAAAACCCAATATGACTTCGACTGACACCCTGACAAGCGCTGCGGCCAAGCGCATCACGACCCTCAAAGAGCACATCGTCGAGATCATCAGCGACTCCGGCGAAGGCGCGCAGCGCTGCGGCCAGTCGCTCGGTTCGATTGCCGCCCGCATGGGCAATGGCATCTGGACGACCGAGATCATTCCGGCCGAAATTCGCCCGCCTGCCCGCAGCGTGGCCGGAGCCAGCGGCAACCGGATTCGCATCGGTTCGGGCTATATCACCAATGGCGGCGACCAGACCGATCTGGTGGTGGCGTTCAACGAGCAGGTGCTGCTGGGGCGGGTACGCGCGCGCGAACTCAAACCCGGCTGCCTGATTTTTCTCGAAAGTTCATGGCGCAAGCACACCGACTTGAATGTGTCGATGGCCTATATCCAGACCCATGACAAGCTGGTCGCTGCCGGTTACAAGGTGATCGAGTTTCCGATGGAGCAGCAATGCCAGTTGCTCGGGGCTGACCCGAAACGCGGCAAAAACATGTTTGCGCTGGGCATGCTGTGTTATCTCTACAGCTTTGAGCTGCAAATGGCACGCGATCAGATTGCGCTGACCTTTGGCAAAAAGGCCCAAAGCGTGATTGATGCCAATGTCAAGCTGCTCGAAGCCGGGCACCAATGGGGGGCAACGCATCTGGACTTCAACTTCTGCATTCCGGCGACACCCTCAGCCCAACCACAGATCGTCACCAACGGCAACACCGCGCTGGCGCTTGGGGTCATGGCTTCCGGCATGGAGTTGTGTTCGATGTACCCGATCACCCCGGCCACCTCGGCCTCGCACTATCTGTCGGAAGTGTTCGAGAAAGTCGGCGGCATCGTGCACCAGGCCGAGGATGAAATTGCCGCCTGCGCCTTTGCCATTGGGGCCTCTTATGCCAGCAAATGCACCATCACCATCACCTCCGGGCCGGGATATTCGCTCAAGCAGGAGGCGATTGGCCTGGCGGTGATGGCCGAAATTCCGCTGGTGGTGGTGAATGTGCAGCGCGGCGGTCCCAGCACCGGCCAGCCGACCAAGGTGGAACAGGGCGACCTGATGTGCGCGATTTTTGGCAGCCATGGCGACGCGCCCAAGGTGGTGATGGCCCCGGCCACCATCGAGGACTGCTTTTATTCAGTCATCACCGCGCGCCGGATTGCCGAAGCCTTCAACATGGTGGTGGTGGTGCTGACCGATGCCAGCCTGTCATCTTCACAGCAGCCGTTCAACCGGCCGCAGTTCAACGAGGCCTGGCTGGCGCCGCCATACGACCAAAGCCCGGTGGCTGAAGGTGCCAGGGCTTATGACTGGGATGCCACCACCGGCCTGGCGCGGCGTTTCATTCCCGGCCAGCCCGGCGGCATGCATACCGTCACGGGCTTAGCGCATGACCGCGACAGCCATGTGGCCTACGACCCCGACATCAACCAGGAAAGCCTGCGCGCGCGCAGCCTCAAACTCGCCGCCCTGCAAAAAACGCTGACCGCTCCCGAGGTGTTTGGCGAGGCCAGTGGCGACCTGCTGCTGATCGGCTGGGGCAGTACCCAGGGTGCCATCGAGGAAGCGGTTGAATCGCTGCGCGCCGAGGGCCAAAAAGTCTCCTCAATTCACCTGCGTTTCTTGCAGCCGATGCAGCCGGGCATCAAGGCCATCATGCAGCGTTTCAAGCAGGTGATGACGATCGAGATCAACTGGAGCGACAGCCCCGATGAAGACATCATTGACGAATCGAACCGGCGTTATTCGTCGCTGGCGATTTTGCTGCGCTCACGCTGCCTGATTGATGTCGATTGCTGGAGCGAGGTTCGCGGCCAGCCGATCAAGCCCAGCACCATTCGCCGGATTGCTCTGGCCAAGCTCTTGCCCCAAGGAAAATGACCATGACCTGTTCCACCACCGATTGCCTGCTTGAGCTGTATGACGAGCAGCACGAACTGGAAGACTACCAGAGCGGCGTGCCGCGCTGGTGTACCGGCTGCGGTGACAACGCCATTCTGGCGGCTGTCCAGCGCCTGTGCCGCGATGAAGGCTTGCGACCAGAGAAAACCGTTTTTGTGTCGGGCATCGGCTGCTCCAGCCGCTTTCCGCATTACATGAAGACCTACGGCTTTCACGGCATCCATGGCCGGGCGCTACCGGTGGCGGAAGGCATCAAGATGGTCCGGCCCGACCTGACGGTGTTTGTCAACACTGGCGACGGCGACTGCTGCAGCATTGGCGCCGCGCACTGGATTCATGCGATTCGCTACAACATGAACCTGACGGTGTTTCTGCACGACAACCAGATTTATGGACTGACCAAGAAACAGGCCTCGCCCACCTCCCCCATCGGCACCAAAAGTAACACCACGCCGCGCGGCAGTTATCTGGACGCGCTGAACCCCTTGAGCGTCACGCTCGGGGTGGCGAATGCCTCGTTTGTCGCGCAGGCGGTGGACTGGATTCCCGAGAGCCTGTTCGAGATCGTCAAGGCCGCCTACCACCACAAGGGCCTGTCGTTTGTGCGCATCTTGCAGCGCTGCCCGGAATGGCTACCCAAGTCGCTTGACCCGTGGATGCAGGATGCCGACAAAATCGCGCTGCTGCACCACGACAACGCCCTGCATTTGAGCGCAGCTTTAAGCAAAACCTATAAAAACCAGTGGTTGCATAACCCGTTGGACATGAACCGGGCGCGCGAAATTGCCAGCAGCGAGGATGTCATTCCGGTCGGCATCCTGTACCAGAACCGGGATATTCCGCGCTACGAGGAAACCCGGCAAACGGGGGTCTTGCGCACCCTTGAGACGGTGCGCCAGGGCTTTGAAGCCGAACTTGACAAGTACACGGTGTGAGTCAGGTCAGGGCTTGTTCATAAACAAGCCCTTAGCCCCAATGGCACTGACTTAAGGGGTTCCCCCGTTCGGGCTGAGCTTGTCGAAGCCTTCGAGAACCCTTCGACAAGCTCAGGGCGAATGGGAGAACTTGGCAAGCAATTGCGCTTAAGTCAGTGCCATTGACCCTCAGCCCTCAATGGCACTGACTTAAGGAGGTTTCCGTTCGGGCTGAGCTTGTCGAAGCCTTCGAGAACCCTTCGACAAGCTCAGGGCGAACGGGAAAATTTGGCAAGCAATTGCGCTTAAGTCAGTGCCATTGCCCTCAGCCCTGATTTTGATGCACAACGGGAGTCTCGGCCATCTTCACCGACGGATGCCAGACAAGTGATTCAACGATACCTAACCAAGATGAGCCAACTGATATGGACGCAAACCTGCAAACGCATATTGCTTTTTACCTGACCGGCAAAATGCCCGGCACCGGGCTGGACGCTACGAATAAGCTCGATCTGCGCCCGGCGCTGTTCGCCGGCTACCGTGACCTGAACCAGTTGCGCCACGACTTTCCCCTGGTGCTGCTCAAGGATCGGCCTGATGGCGCATTTGCCGAACCTCTCTCAAGCCTGATCGACGGCATTCTCGCCCGGGTAGCGCAAGGCGCTGATGCCGAGCGCATGGCCAAGCATCTGCTGCAGCTTGAGCAGGGCATTCGCACCCAGGTGGCAGCGGGCGCCAGCGGCCTGTTTTCTGCGGCATGGGATCAGGCCGCCGAAGCACTCGGCCAGGGTGACCCGTTGATGACTGAGAGCCTGTCGCGCTCCCGCGCCAACCTCAAGGTCGATGGCGAACTGGCCGATTGCCAGGCTGCGCTGCCCGCCACGCTGATTGGCCACGCCTGGGGTCTGACACAGGCCCGGCGCGCTGCGCAATTTGGCCAGGACATCCGGCGGCTGGTACTGAAGCTGTCTGACATCCTGAAAGCCGACTTTGTCAATTCGGATGCTGGCAAAAACGCCGAAAACCTCAAATCATCGTTTGGCTCCGGCCCCAAGGACAGCTTCGACTTCGAGGCCATGTCGCGCATTCTGACCCACTCGGCACCGAAGAAAACCCTGTCGACAAGTCGGCGCAGCCGGGTCACGCAACTGCTGGATACGCTGCAGTCGCAACAGTTTTTCGCCACACCGGAAATCAAGGGCGGCGCCACTTACGCCTTTGCCTTTGACACCTGCAGCGCGGCCCTGCAAGCCTACCGCGAGCGCCTGCCCCGGCTGATCGAGCTGGCGCGGGCAGTGGCCGTCGCCGAGCTGGAAATCAAGGGTGAATACAACGCGGCCAAACATGACCCGCTGTTTGATGCGTTTGGCGAAAATGGCCTAGAAGCCAGCGATCTGGCGCTGTTTCCTGATTACCTGGTGCGGCTCAACGCCCGCGACCTGAGCGGCCCGGAGCAAGGCACGCTGACCGAGATTCTGTCGGCCGATTTGCCGATCAAGATTCTGGTGCAGACCGATGACGTGATTGAGGAGTCGCCGCTTGGCAACGGTCACTTAGCCTTTGCCCTGCGCAGCCGGCAACTGGCCAGCATGGCGATGGGCCTGTGCGGCGTGTTTGTGCTGCAGTCGCCGGCCTCCAATTTGTACCAGCTTCGCCGGCAGATCCAGCGCGGGCTGGATTTTGTCGGCCCGGCGCTGTTTAGCGTGTTCTCGGGCGCGGTGGCCAGCATGGGGGAACTGCCCGCTTACCTGGTGGGTGCAGCGGCGCTGGAGTCGCGGGTATTCCCGGCCTTCTGCTTTGATCCTGCAGCGGGTGCTGACTGGGCTTCGCGCTTCTCGCTGGCCAGCAATCCGCAGCCTGCGCAAGATTGGCCAGTGCATGAATTTGCTTATGAAGACGAGCAACACCAGGCGGCATCGCAGCAGATGCCCTTTACCCTGATTGACTTTGTCGCCTGTGATGCGCGCTACGCCCGGCACTTTGCCCGGGTTCCAAGAGCGCGCTGGAGCGCCACCCTGACCCCCGCCGGGGACATCGTGGCGCGCCAGGACAGAGGCCAACTCGACTGCGTGCCCTGCCTGCTGATGGTGGACCCTGACAACCGCCTGCAAAAGCTCATCGTCGATGAAAAGCTGATCCGCGAGGCGCGCCGCTGCCGCAGCATGTGGAACAGCCTGCAGGAACTCGGCGGCATTCACAACTCGCATGCCGAGCGGCTGCTGGCACAGGAACGAAAAATCCGGGCAGGGTCGGCATCATCCGCTGTGGTGGCTGTGCCAGTGGCAGCCGCAGCAAGTGCTACGGCTGCCCTGCCAGCAGCACCAGGCGTAGCCGCTGCCGCACCCGCCGAGCCAGCAGCAGAGAGATCGCCGGATGAAGCCTATATCGAGACTTCGCGCTGCTCCACCTGCAACGAATGCACGCAAATCAACAGCAAGATGTTCGCCTACGACGGCAACCGGCAGGCCTACATCGCCGATGTCAATGCCGGCAGCTACGCCCAGTTGGTCGAAGCAGCAGAGAATTGCCAAGTGTCGATCATCCACCCCGGCAAACCGCGCAATCCGAACGAAGCGGGGCTGGAAGATCTGCTCAAACGGGCCGAGCTGTTTTCTTAGCAGATCGTTTCAACAACACAATTTCAACTTTCATGGCCTGATGCCCACCCCAAATAATGAAACCGTTCGCCCTGAGCCTGGTCGAAGGGCTTGTGGTCAAGCTGGTGGTTCGACAAGCTCACCACGAACGGGGGTGTTTCACGTTATGGGGTATCTCGCAGCTCGCCGGTTTCGATGCGGGATGCTTTTATGGCGAAAGCCAGAAGGGGCGGGACAGAGACCAAATGCATTCGAGCATTTTAGTCCCAATTTAGGACTATGCGATCATGATGATGCGCAAGATCATTTACTCTTAATATAATAGCTACCTGCGCAATAGCGATAAGGGCTACAGCCCGAAAAAGCTTAAAAAACAACGAAGCTTGCTGACCGGCGGCCAATTTGACCGAGGCATCACGCTCGTGGAAATGCAGACCACGTTATTTCGATTGGAAAGGCAGAAAAGCATGCAAAACGTATCTCCCGGAAAAACTTCCCCGACTCAAATGGTTAGCGACCCTGACAGTCCAGGCACCCGCGTTGCTGACTGACAAGCCAGCAATGTGCATAACCTTAAAATGGCCGCCAGCCAGTTGAATCCCTGAAAGGCGGCAAAGAATGAATCGGACAGTGTTTTCCACCCTGGTGGCCTTGATTGCCAGTCTTGCGGTCTCATGGGCCATCGCCAGTGATCCGGCATCGGTTGTGCGTGGCGGGCGCCTTTACGACAACTGGAGTGCGGAGACCAAAGGGCGTACACCCAATCACCCCAATCCAGCCTTCAAGACCCGGCAGGTGCGGGTAGCCGCAGCCGATACCTGGCGCTGTGTGGAATGCCACGGCTGGGACTACAAAGGCAAGCACGGTGTCGTAGGCATCAGTGGCCGCCAGCAAATCAACCCGGTCGCCATGGCCGCCCTGCTCAAAGATGCCAACCATGCTTATGACGAGTTGCTCGACGAGCATGACCGCCTGGACCTGGTCAACTTCATTGCCAGCGGCCAGACCGACATGCACCGGCTTGTCGAGTCAGCCCGGCGCACCAAACCCGGGCAAGCCAACTCGGACAAAATTTTTGCAACGGTTTGCGCGGCCTGCCACGGGCTTGCTGGCGACCGTCTGCGCAGCATCGCGCCACTCGGTGATTCAGCACGGCAGCGTCCCTTTGAGGTGCTGCACGTCGCGCTCAACGGGCATCCTGGCGGCAACATGCCAGCACTCAGAACCTTGGGCGAAGACACGGTGGTCAACATGCTGGCGTTTTTGCAGACGCTGCCAGGCATCCAACTGGCGGCATCCATCGCCAATGGGGGCCGGCTGTACGACGATTGGCAAATTCATACCGGTGGCCAGCGCCAGGCTTTGCCGCATCCGGCCTACCCGTCCAAAGCCTATTACGCCAATGCCGCACCCGAAACCTGGCGCTGCAAGGAATGCCATGGCTGGGATTACAAGGGCAATCAGGGTCAATATGCCAAGGGCAACCATGCAACCGGCATCAAAGGAATTCGTGCCCTGTCGGGGGGTGAACCGGATCGGACCATCGGGATTCTGCGCAGCGACACCCATCTTTATGGCGCAGTGCTGAAACACCGGGACCTGCAGGATCTGGCCAATTTTGTCAGTCACGGACAAATTGACATGGACACGGTGATTGATCCACGCACCGGCCTGTCACGTGGCGATGCGTCCCGGGGCGTAGCCCACTACCGCACCCTGTGCGCCGGCTGCCATGGGCTGGAGGGCCACTTTGTGGCCAAACGTCACTTGGGCAAAGTGTCGCGTGACGATCCCTGGCACAGCCTGCACAACATGCTCAACGGCCATCCCGACGATGCCATGCCCGCCTTGCGCGAGATTGACCCCAAAGTGACCAGCGACATCCTCGCGCACATTCAGACATTGCCGGAAAGGCGCTAAGCGGCACAAAAAAAGCCGCTGGTTTGCAGCGGCTTTTTTGCCAACTCGCCGCCCGCCCAAGGCAACGAATGACTTGGCAAACCCTCAATACTTGAGCTTCATTCTTCTCAATTGTTCCAGCGTGATGGCCGGCATGTCGCCGCGCTGCCCGATGCCATTCATGTCCCATTGCTGGCCTTCACCAACCACCCAGGCCTTCAGAATGGCCAGGTTGGCAGCGCATTCGGCATTGTTGTCCTTGTTGTCCTTTTCGCACAGATACTTGTACATGTTGCCGGGCTTGCCGCCTGCATACTTGTTGCTGCCATCATCGAGACGGCGCATGAAGGCCCCGGTGGAGTTGCCGTTAACCAGTTGCAGCAGGTGCTCATAGGTGTCGGAGAGCGGGCCGACCTTTTCTTTCTTGTATTTTTCTTCGTCCAGTTTGAACTCGGCCATGGACGGTGCGCCAGCGGCCACCGAATGGCATTCAGCACAGTATTTTTTGATGATCGGCGCCACATCCTTGCGATAGGTCACGTCCGCCGCCAGGACGGGCAGGGTCACGGCAGCACAGGCTGCACAAGCCAGCAAACTCAGTTTCATGTTTTCTCCTCGGTTAATGAACAACAGACTACTGCGGCCGGGCAGCCGCATCTCCAAACAACTCTGCCGGACCCGGACCATCGGGCTCCTTGTGGGCAATCGCAAAATGGCACTCGATACAGGTCTTGCCCTCGGCCTTGCCTTTGGCGTGGCGCAGCTTGGCTTTGGGTGTCTGCAATTCGACACTCATCTTGTCTTCCCGGTGACAACTTCGGCACTGATGAGAATCACTGGCCTTCATTTCCCGCCACACCCGCTGGGCCATCACGGCGCGTTTGGCCTCGAACTTTTCTTTGGTGTCAATCGACGGGGAAATATAGGTGTAATAGAGGTCTTTGGTTGCCTTGATCTTGGCCAAAATCAACGGGCCCGGCTCATGCGGCACATGGCAGTCGGTGCAGATGGCGCGCACACCGGTGCGGTTGGTGTCATGGATGGTGCCTTTGTACTCGGCATAGTTGTACGACATTTCGTGACAGCCCACACAAAATTCTTCGGTGCTGGTGGCCGCCAGCACATAGGCACCCGAGATGCCGACGGACACCGAGAACACACCCAATACGACCATCAGCACCAGCACCAGCTTCCAGCGCCTGCGCAGGGTTCTGAAAAGTTCTCTCATCTTGACTGGCCAGATGAATTGGCCATTTAGCGCGACAGGATGTAGCGTGCCAGGTTCTTGATGGCAGCCTCGTCTTTGGACTTGATTTTGGTGTGCTCTTCTTTGACACCATCAATCTCAACTGTCGGAGCGGTGGTCATGTGGGTTACCAGTTTGGCTTCAGCGTCGGCCTTGCCCTTGTATTTGGCAGCCGTTTTCTTGAAAGAGGGACCATCCTTTTGCTTGTCAAGCGAATGGCATTTGCCGCATTTGCTATCTTCAATCAATTTTTCGGCAGATGCCACATCCACCGTCTGGGCTTGTATCGGCAACACCGCAGTGATGCATCCGCCAGCCAGCGCTGCCCGCAATAGGGTGAGCCATAAAAAATGTGTCATGAAAATCTCCTGTTAATTTTGAAGTCAAAGCCTGTGATGCTTGGATACTATGCGAAAAAAAATTGCAAAACGTCTTGCACCAATTGATATAAATCAATGAAGCCCGATTTGAACGGGTCACCGGTGACGATTCAGCCGCGCCATTTTGCGCCTGCGACACACCATGTGATGGCGGCCAGAGGAATGCAAACAAATCGGCAAAGTGCCGCTGCTGGCTCCGGCAGGCCTGATGGATGGCCGACCCATTGGATGCCAATCGGTCACCCCGGCCAGGTGCGATACTTGAATCCATGTGGTTGAATTCTTTATTTGTCCGGATGCAGGCGACATGAATACAGAACTGGCTGCCATCGCTGCGGCCATTGCCGCCGTCTGCGGCCAGCCCTTCGCGCCGCGTGAAATGCGCAGCCCAAGCCACTTACGGATTATTATTTCTCATGATCACTGAACATCGCCCCTGGCATACCCTTTCGGCAACCGACGCAGCGCTTGCGCTGGCGGTCGTTCCAGCCGATGGCATCAGTACACGCACCGCCTCCGAGCGGCTGGCCGAATACGGTGAAAACAAGCTCCATGAAGCGGCACCGCGTCCACTCTGGCTCAAGTTCCTCGACCAG
>CAIQOO010000081.1 GCA_903873485.1 uncultured beta proteobacterium
ATTGCTGTCGAGTTCACGACGCACGACATCGAGTGAGTCAGGTCGGCAGAGAGTTCGTTTGATTTGGTTTTGCTGGTGCATGCGCGCAGCATAAACAAAATTTACGATTTTGTCCAGAACTATTTGAGGGTACAGGGCAGGGCTAGCCAACGCCATCATGCTGCCGCCAGTGTTGCGCTTTTTAAGCCCGGCTATTCAACCCAAGCTGGCGGTGCTGGCGCTGCGCGCCAAGGTGGGCAAGAAAACCGACGCCGAAGCGGTGCTGGCGCAAAAATTTCTCGATGCGGTCGATGCCATGAATACCCGGCTGGGCATTCCGGCCACGCTGGTGGCCTTGCGTGAAGAAGACATTCCGGCGCTGGCGGCTGCCGCCTGCCGCGAGGCCGATGCCAATTACCCGGTGCCGCTGTACATGACGCAAGCCATTTGCGAGCAGGTGATCCGGCAGGTGCTGCCCGATGCGGTGCCGGTCAGGGTCGACAAGGCGGTCAGGACGGTCAGGACGGTCAGAACGGCCAGGGTGGTCAAGGCTGCGGTCGCCAGAAAGACCGTCAAAAAACCCCAATTTGCTACAAATTAAATAGCTACTAGCGCTTGCTGCTAAAGGGCTGGAGGCCTTTTTCTTGTATAAAAACCGCCAAACACCGCAATCACCACCATCCTGCCAGGTTCAGAATTTCAGGCTTTCAATCTCGCGCGAGACCGGGATTTTGCCCTGCGCCAACTGGGTCCGGTGTTTGTCCAGGCGTTTGAGGTCGTAGAGATAGTTGACCATCATGCCGCACGACTGTTTCATGCCCTTGATGGACGGGTCGGCACCCCAGTTGAGGCGTTCAATGCGGGCACCGTTGCCCAGGTGAAAGCGCGCCACCGGGTCAATCGGCTTGCCATCTGCCATTTCCCGGCTCAGGTAGTGGGCGGCGCATTGCATCAAAAACCGGCCCACCGGCGACTTGACATCGAGCACCTGCGACTTTTGGCTGTCGGTCAGCAACTGCGCGGTCAGTTCGGCATTTGAGTGCAGCGCCTGCTTGATTTCGGTACGGGCTTTTTCATCGAGCCGGGTCATCATGGCGGCGACGTTTTTGCCCAGCCAGGCGCGAAACCCGGGAATCGGCGACAAGGTGGCAAAAGTCTTGAGATGGGGAAACTCGGCCTTGAGCACATCCACCACATGCTTGATCAGCGAATCACCAAAACTCACGCCGCGCAAGCCGCCCTGGGTGTTGCTGATGGAGTAGAAAATGGCCGTTGTGGCCTTGTTGAGGTTGACCGCGTCAGCCGACTCGTCAAGCAGCGGCGTGATGCTGCTGGCGATGGCATCAACCAAGGCCACTTCGACAAAAATCAGCGGCTCATTGGGCAGGCTCGGATGAAAAAAGCCATAGCAGCGGCGGTCCGAGTCGAGCCGATTTTTCATGTCGGCCCAGCTTTTGATGTCATGCACCGACTCGTACTTGATCAACTTTTCAATCAGCGAGGCTGGCGAGTTCCAGGAGATGCGGCGCAAATCCAGAAAACCGACATCAAACCAGGTCGAAAACATGTATTCCATCTCGACATCCAGCGCCTGCAGGCGCTTGTCGGACTTGAGCGCGGGCAGCATCTCGGCACGCAGATCGACCAGAAAACGGATGCCTTCGGCAAACGCGCTAAAGCGTTGCAGCAAACGCCGGCGGCGCGACACCGTGGCCCGGCGGAAATTGACCTCGGCGACCGCCTGGTCAGGCGTGCCCTGGGCGGCGTCAAACTCGGCCTGCGCCTGCTGGATAACTTGCGGGTCGGCAACAAACTGCTCGCTCATCAGCAGCCACAGGTCGTGCCGCTGTTCGGGTGTGGCGGCGGTGTACCACAGCGCCAGCAGCCGGGCACGGCGGCCGCCTTCGACCTCACTGACCTGGTTGTCAACCACGGCCTGCAATTCGGCCAGCTTGTGGCGCAATTCGCGCGGCGACAGGGCTTCGTCATCCTGGCGGAAGGTGGCTTTCATACGTTCGGTGGTGGAGCGCGGGCTGCGCCGTGAACCCGTCACAGCCGGTGCAGCGGCGGGGCCGGGCGCGGCTGCTTGGGCATTGGCTGGTTGCGGCTTCGGCAGGTCAGCCGGTGCTGCTGCTTCACTGCTGTCATGCGCTGTCTGAGTGGCTTTTTCAGCGGCTTTTTCAGCGGCTTTTTTGCCGGCGGTTTTGCCGGGCATCAGATTGCCGACCTTGCGGCTGATCCAGTTGGAAGTGCTCATCTCGGTTATCTGCCTGAAATTGTGGTGTTAAATCATTGTTTCATGAATTTGATGTCTTGTTAGCGTGAAATAACGCCATTTGTGGTGATCCGGACCGGGTGCCTTGAAATGCCGCCCTACTTCTTCATCGAACAGGTGTTAAAGCCAAAAATAGCGTAAGGCGGGCACCAGCCAATGGCACCCGTCGCCAGCGGCACCACACCCAGCCAGCCCCAAATGCCAATTGTGCCGGTGAGTGTCATGCCAATCAGCGCCAGGCCGAGCACAATGCGCAAAATGCGGTCGATGCCGCCAACATTTGATTTCATAAAAATTTCCTTGAGTCACAGGTTGAAAAGAAGACCGGTGAATTACACCCGCCAGAGCGCAAAAAGTCTGTGACTCAAGTCACCCAGACTTGTTTCAGTCCGCACTACACCGGGCTGGTGCTGACCAGCGCACGCAAGGCCGCAGCGTTGACAATTTGAATCTGCTCGCGGCCCAGGCTGACCCAGCCTTCACGCTCAAACCGGCGCAGCAGGCGGGTCACGATTTCACGCACCGTGCCCAGTTCATCGGCCAAGGCCTGGTGTGTCACAAAAAGCTGCTGGCCCCGCCCCAGCAAGGCGGCGGCCAAACGGCGGTCCAGCCGGTGAAAGGCCACGGCATCAATCAGCAAAGTCAAATCAGCCATACGCTCGGCGAACAAGCCCAGCACGTCGTTGCGAAACGCCGGTGTTTCGAGCCAGCGCAGGAACAACTCAGGCTTGATCAGCATCAAGGTGCTGGGTTTGGTGGTGATGCCAAACGCCGAGAGCGGCTGAACACGAAACAAACAGGCGCTTGATACCAGACACAACTCGCCGGGCACCACCCGGTAAAGCTCCAGCGAACGGCCGTCGCCCGAATTGCGTGACACCTTGATTTCACCGCTGAGCACCAGCGGAAAACCCTGGCACGGCGCGTTTTCATTGAACAGCACGGTGTGGGCAGGTACCTCAAAGGGTGTCAAACCAGACTCTGGCGCATCCGGTGAGGGCTGCACCTGGTTCAATGACGGGTACAGGTCCGTCAGCAAAGCCCTGATGTCTGCGGTCGTCATGGCTGGCGGGGCTCAGGCCGCAACGGTGAAGCCTTCTTCGGCAATGGCCTGGGCCAGCGCGTCACGCGGTTGGTCAGACTCCACTTCCACCCGGTTGGTGGTGCGGTCGGCCTGCACTGCGGCTGCGCGGTCGAGTTGGCGCACCGCGCGAACCACGGTTTTTTCACAGTGCTCACAGGTCATGCCGGTGACGGTAAAAATTTGCTTCATGTCATTTCCTTTGAAAATACGCACACCTGATGAAAACGCTTATTGTCAACCTTGCAGTCTTGCCAGCATTTATACGGTTTCATTCTTTGGGATGGGCATCAGGCCCAGAAAAATGGTACGGCCTTCCATGTTCAGCGGTGCGTCTTTGCCGTTTTTTAATCGCGCTCCAGGCGGCCTGATGCCATTGAACTTCCGGCTCGTTCGATTAGACTTTGCCTGCCAATGACGGACATTGGCACGGCACCGACCTTTTCATCCGCATGACGCAGGCTGCGTGCCCCACCTAGCCCGATGTCACCAGCCAGTCACCCTTGTCAGCCTTCATTTTATTTGTGAGGTATTCTCCATGAGCGAACAGTTTAGTTTCAGATTCAGTGGTTTTGACGACGCATTGATTGCCGCCAATATCGGGCGTGCGGCGCGGGTGCGCATGCCCCCCAAGGGAAGCCCCGGGGCATTCGAGCAGCAAGCACTGCGCACGGCCATTAGCGCAGCTTCGGGTTTTAGCCGGGTTGCCCGCCGGCTTTCCATGCTGATGGCACCACCGTCGGCCATGGCCCGGGTGATTGGCTCCGTGGGCAGCTTGCCGATCCGTTCGCCGTCACCCGACTTCACCGTAACGGTCGGCCTGACGGCATCGGCCGGTGCTGCGGTATCGGTCGGTGGCGGTGCCGGGATTTATTACTGGAATCGTCTGCCTAGCGGCGAACTGGGCTTGTATGGATCCGTGTCGGTCGGCATGATTTCGAACATCGGTTTTGGTGTCGGCGATGCGATTGCTTTTCTTTTTGGTTCGGCCCCGTCAACACTGGCGGGTGACATCATCGCGCTGGAAATCGATGTCGGTATTGACATCTTCACGGTCGGTGGCCAGGTATTCATCACTGCGCCACCGGTGACTTTTGTGCCGCTGCGCATTGGCCCTGGCTGGTCGCCCGAGATCGTCGGCTTTGGGCTGACGCTGACCGCCGGCATGAGCGTGTTGCCGGTGAACTACGCCATTACGCCAAGCCGCACCTGGATTCGGCCGCTTACACCGTAACGGCCATGAATGTCTGGCGGGTGGCCGCAGTCCGGTTGAAATGCACGCACGACTGGCTGTCAGGCAGTGGCAAAAAACAATGGTTTGCTGCTAGGAGGCTGTCGGACTTGAGTGGGCAACCTATTGATTCCAAACAACTTTTCATATTGTGAAATATTGAAATATCTTTATAAATCAACGACTTAGTGATCAAGTCCGACAGCCTCCTAGACCAGCAGCGCCGCCAAGGCCGCCAGCGCGGCGGTTTCCGCTCGCAGCACACGCGGCCCGAGCGTGACCGGGGTGAATTTGCCCAACCGGGCGGTGTTTTCCTCGGCCAGGCTCAATCCTCCTTCCGGGCCAGACAAAAAGCTGATCTCTGCCGTATCTGACCAGCCCACTACCGTCTCACGCAAACGCAAGGCGCCAACGCCCAGTGACAACAACAGCCGCTGCGGCGAGTCTGTACCAGCCACGGGTGCCTGCATTTTCAGCCAGTGGCCCAGCGGCATGACCGCATGAATCAGCGGCACCCGGTTGCCGCCGCACTGCTCGCACGCGGCGATGGCCACGCTTTGCCAATGCGCCTGTTTTTTGTCGGCGCGTTCGCCGGCGAGCTTCAAGACGCTGCGCTCGGTCATCAGCGGCTGGATGCTGGCGACACCCAGTTCGGTGGCCTTTTCAACCAGCCAGTCCATGCGCTCGTTGGCCGGCATGCCGACTGCCAAATGCACCCGGCGCGTGGCTTCGCGCTGCCCGACAGCAAATGTCCCAACCTTCACCTGCACGTTGCCGCGACCCATTTGGGTTACCGTAGCGGCAAATTCGCCTGGTGTGTCTGGCGCGCCAAACGGCTCTGGCGCAATTGCCAAGCCGGTACCAGCAGCGCCGGCTTTACCGTCGAACAGCGTGATGCCGTCGCCCGGTTGCAGCCGCAGCACCTGCACATGGCGGGCCGCGCCAGCCGGCAAATCCAGCAGCGCGCCAGTGATCAAGGGGGTTGGGCAATAAAAACGAGGCATGGCAACGAGACAAGCCAAGGCTTCGTGTGTCGGCTGGCCACCGCCTTGATCAAACACTGCGGTAAAACGCCAGATGCTCCTGCTGATTGTGCAGAATTTTGGCCCAGGCACCATGTTGGGGTTCTGGCATGAATGCCAGCACTTCCTGAAAGTCCTGCTGGCTTGAACCGAGATTGACCTGCTCGCCATGGTTGAGCATCAGGCCAGCAAGGACGCCGGGACCGATATTGGCAATGGCAACCCCCAGAAATGTGGTGACCTGCAGGGTCAGCGGCCCTACCTGGTCCATCACAGGATGCGCGTCAAGTGTGGCTTGGTGTCTGACCCGCTGCGCCAGCGTCATGCTGTTTGGCAACCCCATGGTTGCACCCAGCGATTGGGTCCGCACCGACAGTGTTGAAGGGTCAAAGGGCTGCCCGGCAGGCAAGATGGCGTAAAGATCGTAATCACCATGGACATAGTGTGGCGTCAGCAAACCATGCTCAACCAACGCCACGCAGCCATAGTGCGGGTGATCGCGATTGGTTTGCAACATGTAGGGGGTAGCGCAGCCGCGCGGCTGCTCCCGATCACTGAAGCCTGCGGTGGGCACAGTGATCAGGTGGGCACTTTTGCCCCATTCGGCCAGCGCATTCGGCTTGCAGGCACCGGGATGGACTAGCGGCGAGCAGACCAAACCCGCCAGCTTGTACCTGCCCATATCGCGTTGGGCGGTTTTGGCTTTCATGTCGGCGCGCTTGCCGGCATAACCCGGCTTGCCCACATAGTTCAGTGATGCTCGGCCCGTTTTGCGCACCAAGATATGGCAACGAAAAGCCCGTGCCGCCTGAACAAAAGAGTCAAAGTGTCGTACATGTACAAATTCAAAAAATTCATTGTCCATCGAGATATCCCCCGTTACTGGTTACTGTGATGCATTCATTTCACGGCCACTAGCCCTGCCCTTTACCCACAAATATAATCACCCCGAACCCTCCATGCCAAGCAAAAATCCCTGGCATATCAGTTGCAGATTGGTATAGCCTTGCCACATCAATTGATGGCCTGGGGGTGGATCGTTGGCTCGTCCGAGGTAGCC
>CAIQOO010000082.1 GCA_903873485.1 uncultured beta proteobacterium
GATGCCGTCCGATGAAGAACCGATTGAAATGCAAGCAATACCGAATCCCAAAACCCGGGGCAGCGCCGTCCAGCTGCGTGTGAAATCGAGTGCAACTTAAATTAAGTTAAAAATTGTCTTGACTCAGGGGTCCACTTTAGAGACCTTCTTCTTAAATGGTATGACCCAGGCGATGCATCGATTGGCAGAGCAGGCTCATCCAGCGTTTCCTGTCACGATCTACTACGCATTCAAACAAGTCGAAGGCGATGGCAACGAAGGAACAACAAATACTGGTTGGGATACATTTCTCGCGGCGGTGATCGAAGCGGGTTTCGCAATCAGCGGAACTTGGCCAATGCGCACTGAGCGGCCTGGGCGATTGCGTGATACCGGGTCTAACGCTCTTGCATCAAGCATCGTCCTCGTCTGCCGAAAACGTTCCCTCACGGCGCCGACAGCTACCCGACGCGAGTTTGTCACTGCGCTCAAAGCTGAATTGCCCCAAGCGCTGGCGCATCTGCAAAAGGGGAACATCGCCCCGGTGGATTTGGCGCAAGCTGCCATTGGCCCCGGCATGGCGGTCTATACCCGCTACGCCAAGGTACTCGATGCCGAAGGCAAGCCGATTCCTGTGCGCGCCGCACTGGCCCTGATTAACCAGACGCTGGACGAAGCCCTGGCCGAGCAGGAAGGTGACTTTGATGCCGATACCCGTTGGGCGCTGACTTGGTTTGAGCAGGTGGGGTTTGACCAGGGCGATTACGGCGTGGCCGAGCAGTTGTCCAAATCCAAGAACACTGCCGTGTCCGGGTTGGTGGAAGGCGGCATTCTGTTGTCCAAAGCAGGCAAGGTGCGCTTACTCAAACCGGCAGAACTGGATGCCCATTGGGACCCCGCCACAGACCAACGTCTGACCGTCTGGGAAATGGTGCACCAACTGATCCGCGTGCTGGAGGCCGGTGGCGAAAGCGCTGCTGCCTTGTTGGTGGCCAAACTTGGCAGTCAGGCCGAAACCGCCCGCGAACTTTGCTACCGCCTGTATACCTTGTGCGAACGTAAAAAACGTGCTGCCGATGCCATGGCCTACAACGCCCTGGTGCAAAGCTGGCCAGAGATCACCCGCCTGGCGCAGGAGTCGTCTGCCACCAACAAGGTCAAGCCAACCAGTGGCGACTTGTTCAACTAGCAAGGCGTAGCCAGGTGATTCAATATCAACGCAATGGCGCAGAGCACGCAGGGCCTTCTGGTTGTGAAATTTATATAAAAATGGGTTGTAGCCCTTATAACCATTGCGCAAAAAGCTATGAATTCAATAGAGGAATGAAATGCATCTTAGTCTAAAAACCGAGCCGTTTGACTTGAACGATATTGAAAACGAACCCAGCGATGAGCAATTGCAATCGCTCATGGATGCGGTAGCCGCTGAGGCCAGACAACGCGCCCAGGTCGCCGTGCAAGCCATGGTCGAGCGTGTTCGCAGCGAAATCGTCCTGGCCAAAAACCGGCAGGCGCTGGCATGAACGACGCAGCGCTCAATCCGCTTCTGATTGGCGTGGCTGGGCCAGAATATCAATGGTGTGACAAGCTTTCAAGGAGTGTGTATGGCCTGGATCGATGAAACAGCCACTTGTTTGGCGGATGAGCTGCCCACCGGCAGCCGTTTGATTGTGTTCGGCTCACAGGCGCGAGCAGATGCCCGGCCCGACAGCGACATTGATGTGCTGGTGATTGAGCCGGAAGTCGTCAATCGTTTCGACGAAATGGCGCGCCTGTCGCAGGTGCTTGGGCAGCGGCTGATTCCGGCGGATGTGGTGGTCATGAGCCAGGCGACTTTTGAGCAGCAAAAAACCATCATCAACACGCTGGCCTGGCGCGCCGACCAAGAAGGGGTGTCGCTTGAGTACCCCGCTTGACCCTGCGTATGGCTTGCTGGCTCGGGCACGTGATGACTTGTTCGTGGTGAGCAATCTGGCGCAGGAGCCCGATGCACCAGGCTGGGTGATTGGCTTTCACACTGAGCAAGCGGTAGAAAAAGCGCTCAAAGCTGTGCTGACCGCTGCGTGCATCGCGTACCCACGCACACACAATTTGGTGATGTTGGTCGAATTGCTACGCCGGGCGCAGCGGACTTTGCCACCCGATGCCAACGATTTTTCTCGCTTGATCCCCTATGGCGTGGTCTTGCGTTATGACGACCTGCCTTGCGAGGCACCACCCAACGTGCCGCCCGAGTGGTTTATTGCTGTTGCGCAGAACACGCTGGCATGGGCACAGACACAGATTTCTACAAAAAATTGACAGGGAAAAACGATGTCTACCACCAATTTCGACCGCGTCGGACGCGCACTTGAACTGCTTCGCGCCGGCCTGGGGCCGTTTGTCGAGCGCGAGATCAGAAGCGCCATCGCCACCAATGCCTTGTTGGCAGACCGGGTGCGCGGCTATGTTGACGACCCGATGCTTGCCAACAAAGCCATCACCGAATGGGATGCATCGGCCTTGCTTAAGCTGATGTGGGACATCTGGAACGAGGTGTTTCGGCGCACGCTGGGTTTTGCCGAGCGCAGCCTGGTGTCAGAGGTGCGCGACTGGCGCAACAAGTGGGCACACCAGCAGCCATTCTCTGGCGATGACGCTTACCGCGCGCTGGATTCGGCGGCCCGGCTGCTGGTGGCGGTATCCGCACGAGAAGCCGATGAAGTTGAAAAGATGAAGACTGAATTGCTGCGGGTGCGCTTTGATGAGCAGGCGCGCAGCGAGAAACGCAAGTCGTCCAGCATCGCGATTGAGAGCGGTGTCACCGGCAGCCTGAAACCCTGGCGCGAAGTGGTGATGCCGCACGAAGATGTGGCCAGTGGCCGCTACCAGCAGGCTGAATTTGCGGCTGACTTGTGGCAGGTGCATTTGGGCGAAGGCACGGATGAATACCGCAACCCGGTGGAGTTCTTTCGCCGCACTTATCTGACGGCCAGCTTGAAGGATATGTTGGTGGGGGCAGTGCGCCGGTTGACAGTGGGCGGTGGTGACCCGGTGGTGCAGTTGCAAACCAACTTTGGTGGCGGCAAGACACACTCGATGTTGGCTCTGTACCACCTGTTTTCTGGCATCGCGCCGACTGAGCTGGCCGGTATTGACGCGGTGATGGCCGAGGCAGGCGCGACCAAGGTGCCGAAGGCCAATCGTGTGGTGTTGGTGGGCAACAAGATTTCGCCCGGCAACCCTTCCACCAAACCCGATGGCACAGTGGTGCGCACGCTGTGGGGCGAACTGGCGTGGCAACTGGGCGGCAAGAAAGCCTTTGCCCGCCTGGCAGCAGACGATGAAAAAGCCACCAGCCCTGGTGATGTGCTGCGCGAATTGTTTAATGAATATGGCCCGTGCCTGATTCTTGTGGATGAGTGGGTGGCTTACGCTCGCCAATTGCACGACCAGAGCGATCTACCAGCGGGCGGCTTTGAGACGCAATTTACCTTTGCCCAGGTGCTGACCGAATCAGCCAAGTTGGCGAAAAACTGCCTACTGGTGATCAGCCTTCCGGCATCAGATACCTCAGGTCACTCGCACAGCGATGATGTGGAAGTGGGCGGCACCCGGGGGCGTGAGGCGTTGGACCGGCTGCGCAACGTGGTGGGTCGGGTGGAGTCGTCGTGGCGGCCAGCCAGCGCTGAAGAGGGTTTTGAGATTGTGCGGCGGCGCTTGTTTAAGCCTTTGTCGGACCCGGCACAGTTCAAAGACCGTGATGTGGTAGCACGCGCCTTTGCCGAGTTTTATCGCAACCAGCAGGCTGAGTTTCCGTCTGAGTGCCGTGAGTCGGAATACGAGCAACGCATCAAAGCGGCTTACCCAATTCACCCGGAAATCTTTGACAGGCTGTACACCGACTGGTCCACGCTGGTGAAGTTCCAGCGCACACGCGGTGTGCTGCGCCTGATGGCAGCGGTGATTCACAGCCTGTGGGAAAAAGGCGACCGAAATCCGCTGATCCTGCCTGGTTTTATTTCGATTGATGACCCACGAGTGCAGTCTGAGCTAACGCGCTATCTGTCAGACAACTGGGTGCCGGTGATTGAGAAGGACGTGGATGGGCCGAATTCGCTGCCACTCAAGCTGGACAGTGAATTGCCCAACCTGGGCAAGTTTTCGGCTTGCCGTCGGGTGGCGCGTGCCATCTATTTGGGGTCAGCCCCGACCACGGCAGCCGCGCACAAGGGTATTGAAGATCGGCGCGTGAAGCTGGGTTGTGTGATGCCGGGTGAATCGCCTGCGGTATTTGGTGACGCACTGCGGCGCATGGCCGGTGCCGCCACTTACCTGTATCAGGATGGCCCACATTACTGGTATTCCACGCAACCCACTGTCACCAAACTGGCGGAAGACCGGGCTGAACAGTTCAAGCGTGAACCAGACAAGGTAGCGGCTGAACTGGAGCGCCGCCTGAAAAAAGATTTGGCGACGACCGGCGACTTTCATCGCATACACCCGATGCCGCAAACGGGCGCGGATGTGCCGGACGATCTGGATGCGCGCTTGGTGGTGTTAAACACCGCCCACCCGTTCAGCAGGGAGGCCGGCAACCCGGCAGAACTGGCAGCCAAGGCGATTTTGGAGCACAGGGGCAACACACCACGCCTGTACCGCAATACGCTGGTGTTTCTGGCAGCAGACAAGACCCGCCTGCAAGACCTGGACGAAGCCGCGCGCAAATATCTGGCTTGGCAATCGATTCTGGCTGACGAAGCGCAGTTGGGCCTGACGACGCACCAAAAAACACAGGTCACCCAGCAGATGGCTGCCGCCGATGGTGCCGCCACAGCACGACTGCCGGAAACCTACCAGTGGTTGCTGGTGCCAGTGCAGGCGACGCCCCAAACTGCGGTGAGCTGGGAATCACTGCGCTTGACCGGCACCGATGCGCTGGCCACGCGCGCAAGCAAAAAGCTGCGCTCTGACGAGCTGTATCTAACCAGCTTTGCCGCCACGCGCCTCAAGATGGAGTTGGACCGTGTACCACTCTGGCGTGGCAACCATGTGCCAGTGAAACAATTGGTGGAAGACTTTGCGCGCTACCTCTACCTGCCGCGCCTGAAAGACTCAAGCGTACTGCTGCGTGCCGCCAGCGATGGCGTGAGCTTGCTGACCTGGCTGCAGGATGGCTTTGGTTTGGCAGATAGCTTTGATGAGGCCGCGCAGCGTTACCAGGGTTTGCGGGGTGGTGGTGTGGTGTCGGTGACCGATGCCCATTCGAACGCGTTGCTGGTGAAGTCTGAGGTGGCCGTCAAGCAGATTGATGCTGAGCGGGCTGTTGTGCCGCCTGGACCAGTACCTGGACCGGCTCTGCCCCCAGGTGATGGGACTGAAGTGGATACACCACCGCCTGGTGTCACACCACCCAAGCCACCGCCTAGACCTGCCCTGTACCCTCAAATAGTTCTGGACAAAATCGTAAATTTTGTTTATGCTGCGTCTATGCACCAGCAAAACCAAATCAAACTAACTCTCTGCCGACCTGACTCACTCGATGTCGTGCGTCGTGAACTCGACAGCAAC